>NZ_JBEYFY010000013.1:0-65208 GCF_040703595.1 Streptomyces sp. NPDC007084 | reverse complement strand
CCGTCCTGCCGTACCGGTCACCGCACCTGCCGTACCGGTCACCGCACCTGCCGTGCCGGTCAGCCGCCTTGCCGCGCCGGTCACCGTCCTGCCGTACCGCTCAGCCGCCCTTGGGGGACGGCAGCTTTGGGGACGGCAGCTTTACGGTGAACTGTTCCGCCTGTAGCGCGTACAGCTCCGAGTAGAGCCCGCCCGAGGCCAGCAGCTCGTCCGGTGTGCCGGACTCCACCAGCCGGCCCTGGTCCAGCACGTGTACGAGATCGGCGTGCCGTACGGACGCCAGCCGGTGGGTGATCAGCACCACCGTCTGTCCCGTGCCCGCCAGGGCCCTGATCTTGTCGAAGACCTCCAGCTCGGCCCGCGCGTCGAGCGCCGCCGTCGGCTCGTCCACGATCAGGATGCGGCCACGCCGGTACGCGGCCCGTGCGATGCCGAGCCGCTGCCACTGGCCGCCCGACAGCTCGTGCCCGCCGCTGAACCCGCGGACCAGCAGGGTGTCCAGGCCGCGCGGCAGATCCGCGACCACGTCCTCGGCGCCCGCCTCCGCCACCGACGAGGCGAGCCGCTCCTCGGTCAGGGGAGCGGACGGGCGGCCCACCGCCACATTGACGCGGGCCGTGAACGGCCACCGCTTGAAGTCCTGCGCCACCATCGCGATGCGCTCGGCGAGCTGCCGCCGGTCCGCCGTCGCCGCGTCGACACCGTCCCACAGGATCCGGCCGCCGTCCGGCGTGTACAGGCCGGCGAGCAGCTTCACCAGGGTCGTCTTGCCCGAGCCGTTCTCCCCGACCAGGGCCACGATCCTGCCCAGCGGCAGACTCAGCGTGACGTCGGCGAGGGCCGGCCGGTTCGCCTCGCCCGGGTAGCTGAAGGTGACGTTCTCGAAGCGGATCTCGCTCGGATCGTCGGGCAGCGGATCGCCGCCGGACGGGATGGCCCGCTCCGCCGCCTCCACGTACAGGCGGTGCAGATCACCCACGAACAGGGCCTCCTCGTGCAGGGAGTTGATCTCCAGGACGAGGGTGTCGAGGCTGGCCGAGCCCGTGCGGATCGCGATCACGGCCGTACCGGCGACGGAGAGCGCCATCGCCCCGGCGAGCAGCAGACCGCCGAGCGTGGCGTACGTCGCCACCGTGGCGAGCCCGGTCCAGCCGGCCGCGATCAGCCCGGTGCGGGCCGAGAGCCGCGCGAGCCGGGCCTGTTCCGCCTCCGCCGTCTCCGACATCTCGTGGAAGTGCCGCAGCAGGAACGGCCCCACCCCGTGCACCCGGATCTCCGGAGCCGCCGCGGGCTCCGTCAGGAGACCGCTGATCAGATGACCGGCGCGGGCGTGCTGCACCCAGGTGTGGAACGACTCGTAACGCCTGCGGGCGATGGTCAGCGCGCTCCAGGCGCTCGGCAGCGTCATCGTCACGAGCAACGGCAGCAGAGCGGGGTGCAGCACGGTGAGGACACCGGCCGCCGCGCCCAGCGAGATCAGCGCGTTGACCACCCGGGTGGCGACGCCGATCATGCGCCGGGCGGACTGGGCGCCGTACTGGGCGGTGTCCAGGAGCTTGTGGAAGGCGTCGTCCTCGATCGCCGACAGCTCGACCGCCGCCGCCCGCTCCAGATACAGCTCGGTCGCCACCCGCTCGACCTTGGGCTCCAGACGGCCGGTGGCATACGTGGAGGCCGCCCGCAGCAGCGTGCCCACCAGCATCACGGCGGCCACCGTGATCAGCGCGGGGAGCGCACCCCGCAGCCGGTCCTCGACCGGACCGCCCGCCATCAGCCGGCCCAGCACGCTGTTGACGGCGAGCAGGGCGACCGCCTGCGTCCCGCCGCGCGCGACCTCGGCCGCCACCACCACCCGGGCCGCGCGCCGGTCGGCCGTCCAGGCGAGGCGGAAACTGGACGCGAGCAGCGACGGCAGCCGGGCCACCATCGCCCGGAGGTTCAACTCCATGAAGGCGTCGGCGTGTTGGGACCAGCCCGTGTCGTAGCGGAGCGGCCCGCCGAACAGCAGGCGCTCGGAGTCCGACGACAGGGGTTCCTCGGCGTCGCGCCTGCGGCCGCGCGGGAACCTCCATCGCCGCGCGCCGCGCTGGGGTACGGGTTTCTCCACCAGTGGCCTCCCCCGGGAACCGCGGGCGCGGCCCCTGCCGGGCCGGCCCGCACGGACCCTTCCCCCGGAACGAGGCGCTCCATCCGGGCGGAGGGTGGCGTTCGAGGCCGATCGGCGCACCCCGGGCGCATCCGGGGCCCGGGGATGGCGCCACGAGCCCCCCGAGCCGCAGTAGCCCTCACGCCCCGCCGTAGCCCCACGTCCCGGCGAAGCCCTCACGCCCCGCTGAGTCCCCAGGCTTCGGGGAGTCATCAAGCCGCGGTGAGCCCTCAGGCTTCGGTGAGCCTTCTCAGGGCTTTCCGGAGCGGCGGCTCAGGCGCTGATCGGACGCGACCAGACGGGTGTCGTGCCCGTGACCCGGCACACGGCCAGGTACAGGGGGATCGGCGGAGTGTACGGAAGAGTCCCATCCGGCTTGTGGATCAGGCCGGGAACCTGCGGCGCGTCCGGTACGACCGCCCCCGTCGCGTAGTGGGCGGGCGCCGGCCACTCCAGGGCGACATCGGAGTCGGAGGGGACGATCCACCACCAGTGCGCCGGATCCGCGTAGACACAGCCCACGCGGGGGAGCCGCGGCAGCAGCAGCGGTCCGAGCCGGGCGGGCACCGACACCGCGTCACAGCCCAGCGGCACCGTCATGCCCTCGGGGACGGGGAGACGTCTCAGCGGCCCGGGCACGCGCTGCCCGCGCTTCATCCGGACCAGCGTGTCCAGGCTCATGGCCTGCGTCGCGAGCCCTGCCGCCGACGTACGCCTCACAGACGCCTCCGCTCCTGGTCCTGGTCCTGCTGGTCCTGGTCCTGATTCCGGCTCGCGACGGAGGGGTCCTGGGGAACCCCCACGGTTCCTGTCCTCCAGGACCCCTCCGCCTCCTCCGCCCCGGTGCCCCGGCCGTCGTTCGGCGGCTTCTTCGCGCTCCAGCCCAGATCGGCCCGCGGGCGGGTGTCCGCGTCGGACGAGCCGTCCGCCGGGTGGGAGTGGTCCGGCCGCTCGTGCGGCGCGACGCCTCCCGGCCGCTCGTGCGGCCGTACGCCGTCCGGCCGTGCCTGCGGTGGTACGTGGTCCGGCTGTCCGTGCGGCGGTACGTGCTCCGGCGCCGCGTGGGCCGGCGCTGTGTGCTCCGGCGTTACGTCGGCCGGCCGCGCGTCCGGCCGTATGTGGCCGGGTCGTATGTGACCGGGTTGTGCGTGGGGCCGAATCTCATCCGTCCGCGGCTGGGGATCCGTCCGGGGGTGGGGATCCGTCTGCGGCTGGGGATCCGTCCGCGGGTGGGGCCGGGCGTGGTCGGGTCGTGCGGCGGGGGACCCGGGCGGCGACGGCGCGGTCCCCGCCTCGAAGGCCGCTTCGAGGCGGTCGAGGTCGTCGAGCCCGAAGGGCTCGGCCGCTTCCGGCCCCGCCCCGCTGTCGTCGCCGACGGTGTTGTCGGCCCGGCCTGCCGAGCGCGCGAGCTCCGCCCACACCAGCAGGCCGGGCCCGGTGTCCTGGGCCCCCCAGGCCCTGGACATCGCCGCGACGAGAAGCAATCCCCTCCCGTGCTCCTCGTCCGGCCGCTCCGACGAGGGGCGCGGCTCACCCGGAGCGCATCCCTCGTCACAGACGGCTATGCGCACTAGGTCGTCGACGTCGTGCAGCTCGCAGACGACGCGCCGCCCGGCGGCGTGCACGATCGCGTTGGTGACCAGCTCGGAGACCACGAGGGCCGCCGTGTCGCAGGTGTCCTCGCACACCGACCAGCCGGACAGCCGGGAGCGGGTCAGGCGTCTCGCCTGGGCCACGGAGCCGGGATGTGCGGCCAGCTCGAAGCGGAACCGCCGTTCGGCGGCCGCGCCGGGGCGATGCCCTCGGGCGGCACGGAGACCGAACCGGTCTTCGGCGGTGTCTGTTCCTAACGGCGCGGACGGAATCACGCTTGCCACTATCGCCCCGCCGTGAACACTTGGCAAGTGTCACTCTGAAAAATGCAGAGTGCTGTGTGACGCCGTCGAGGCGCGTGGCACACTGCTCGCAACAGCATCCCGAGCGGCGCCAGTTGGGATCGTCGAGGAAGACGAGGAAGAACCCGAACGGCGCCGCCCGGGCTGTCCGGATTCAGTGGAGGTGGACGTGAGCGAACCGCGGTCCGCGCCGACGGTCGGCCAGGTCGTCCTCGGCCGGCGACTGCTGGACCTGCGGGAACGCGCGGGTCTCAAGCGTGAGGAGGCCGCGCGCATCCTGCGCGTCGCGCCCGCCACGGTCCGCCGGATGGAGATGGCGGAGGTCTCCCTCAAAATTCCGTACCTCCAGCTGCTGCTGAAGTCGTACGGCGTCAGCGACGAGGAGGCGGAGGCCTTCGTCCAGCTGGCGGAGGACGCCAACAAGCCCGGCTGGTGGCAGCGGTTCCACGACATCCTGCCGGACTGGTTCTCCATGCACGTCAGCCTGGAGGGCGCGGCGGCCCTGCTGCGCTCCTACGAGCCCCACTTCGTGCCTGGCCTGATGCAGACCGAGGACTACGCCCGCGGAGTCATGAAGGCGGGCGCCATCGGGCAGACCCGCCCCGAGGATATCGAGCGCCATGTGGCGCTGCGCATGCAGCGGCAGGAACTCCTCACGCGGGAGGACGCGCCCCGGATCTGGGCCGTGATGGACGAGACGGCCCTGCGCCGGCCCGTCGGCGGCCCCGGGGTGATGCGCGCGCAGATCGACAAGCTGCTCGACATCACCGAACTGCCCAGCGTGACGTTGCAGCTCATGCCGTTCTCCTCGGGCCCGCACCCCGGCACGTACGGGCCGTTCGTGCTGTTCCGATTCGCCATGCCGGAACTCCCGGACATGGTCTACAGCGAGTACCTGACCGGCGCCGTCTACCTGGACGCGCGTTCCGAGGTGGCGACCCACCTGGAGGTCATGGACCGCATGGCGGCGCAGGCCGCTACGGCACATCGCACGAAGGAGATCCTCCGGGATCTCCGCAAGGAGCTGTGAATGGAACGCATCAAGCCGGAACGCAGGCACCCGCGGACAGGCCAGTTGCGCATCTACAACGGAATGCCCGCCCGTGAACTGGGCAGCGAGGGCTGGCACAAGCCGTGGAGCGGCGGCAACGGCGGGAACTGCCTGGAGGCGATGAAGCTCGCCGACGGCCGGATCGCCGTGCGCCAGTCGGCGGACCCGGACGGGCCCGCGCTCATCTACACACCCGGTGAGATGACGGCGTTCATCCAGGGCGCGAAGGCGGGAGAGGCGGACTTCCTTCTCTCTTGAACTCTCTTGGACGCAAATGAAGTTCCCTGAAGTTCTTTAAGTCATTGAAGTTCCCTAAGTCGCTGAAGTTCCCTGAATTTCCCCCTAATTCCGGCCCTTTGCAAAGGCCTTACTGAATGTGATGCCGGCATGATCCAGCATTGAGCCGCGGACCCCGAAAGACTCCGCGGCTGACCCACCGAAATCCACGAGGAGTTGCGCGCCCGCCCCCGTGCGCGGCGCGCTCACCCCGGTCACAGCGGAGTCAGCACCCCGCACAACGCCTCAAGCGCCGCCCCGTACGCGTGTTCCGCCGGGGTCGCGTATCCCACCACCAGCCCGTCCGGCGCGGACATCACCGCCTCCGGGTGCCGGAATCCGGCCAGCCCGTCGAGCGCGATCCCCTGCCGGACCGCCGCCTCCACCGCCGCCCGTTCGGTCCCCGGCGGCAGCCGCAGCACCGCGTGCAGTCCCGCCGCGATCCCCGTCACTTCGATCCGCGGTGCCCGCTCGGCGAGCGCGGCGACCAGCCGGTCCCGGCGTCCCCGGTACCGCTGCCGCATCCGCCGGACATGACGGTCGTAGGAACCCGATTCGATGAGGTCCGCGAGCGTCAACTGGTCCAACACGCTCGCCCACGCCTCCCTTCTCCCTTGACCTCCAGCACCGCGCCCACATACCGCTCCGGCAGCACCATCCAGCCGAGCCGCAGCGCCGGCGACAGACTCTTGCTGACCGAACCGATGTGCACGACCCGCTCCGGGTCCAGCCCCTGCAACGCCCCCACCGGCCTGCGGTCGTAACGGAACTCCCCGTCGTAGTCGTCCTCCAGGATCACCCCGTCCCGCGCCCGGGCCCAGTCGGTCACCGCCGCGCGCCGCTCGGCGTGCAGCGGCCCGCCGGTCGGGAACTGGTGCGCCGGCGTGAGCAGAACGGCCCGCTCCCGCCCCAACACGCCGACCCGCGCGCCGTCTTCGTCCAGCGGCAGCGGCACGGTCCGTACGGAGGCGGCGGCCAGCAGTTCCCGGTGGAAGCCGAGCCCGTACGACTCGACGGCCAGCGGGCCGCGCAGCACCCGGGGGAAGAGCAGCCTCAGCGCGTGCGCGAACCCCGAGCAGATCACGATGCGTTCCGGCTCCGCGCGCACGCCCCGGGCGCGTGCCAGATACGCGGAGAGCGCCTGCCGCAGCTCGACGCGCCCGGCCGGATCGCCGGGTCCGAAGGCCTCGTTGGGCGCCTGCTGGACGGCCCGCCGGTAGGAGGTGAGCCAGGCGGAGCGCGGGAACGATGACGCGTCCGGCGTACCCTGCCGCAGATCGTGCCGGGGGCCACGCGCGCGGGGCGCCGCCGTCTCCGGTACGGGCGCGGGGTCCGCGCGGCGCCGTCCGCCGGGCGGGGGAGTGGCACCCGCCGCGACCCGGGTGCCCGATCCCTGCCGGGCGGTCAGCCAGCCTTCGGCGACCAGCTCCGCGTACGCGTCGGCGACCGTGTTGCGGGCGACGCCCAGGTCCGCGGCGAGCGAACGGTACGGCGGCAGCCGGGTGCCCGGCGCCAGCCGCCCACCGCGGACGGCCTCGCGCAGCGCCCGGGTCAGCGCGGCCCTGCGACCGCCGGGCCCGGACAGTTCAAGGTGCAGGTCGGAGCCGATCCGCTCCGCCGAATTGACCCATGAATCCGCCATGGAAATGCACCCTACCGCCGGTCTTTCCCGACCGTAGGCTGGTGGTCATGACGACGAACACGCACACCATCGCCCCCACCGCCCCGGCCGGTACGACCACCGCGCGGGCCACCACCGCGACACCGGCCGACGCGATCTCCGAGACCGGCACCGGGCGGCTCGACCTCGCGAAGGCGGCACCGAAGGTCTTCCGCGCCCTCGTCGGCTTCGACGCGGCGGCCCGGGAGGGGCTCGACCCGGCCCTTGTCGAGCTGATCCAGATCCGCGCCTCGCACCTCAACCACTGCGCGTACTGCCTCCACATGCACACCAACGACGCGCGCAAGGCCGGGGAGAGCGAGGACCGGCTGCACATGGTCGCGGTGTGGCGCGAGGCCCGGCACTTCTTCACCCCGAAGGAGCAGGCCGCGCTCGCCCTGACGGAGGCGGTGACGCGGGTCGCCGACGCGGGCGTGCCCGACGCCGTCTACGCCGAGGCCGCCGCCCACTTCGACGAGGCCGAACTGGCCCACGTCCTCGCCCTGATCTTCGCCATCAACACCTGGAACCGGGTCGCGCTGTCGACGGCGAAGGTGGCGGGAACGGACGAACGCCGCTGATGGGGGGCGGGGTTGGGCCGGTGCCGGTGCCGGTGGCGGTGGCGGTGTCTGGGCCTCTGCCTGGGTCAGTGCCTATGCGGGCACTGGTGTCGGGGCCCGGCGTTCGCCCGGCTGACGGCTGACGGCTGACGGCTGACGGCTAGCGGGTCACTGGTCACTGGTCACGGGGCACGGGTCACGCGGTCATCGGCCGGTCGTACGGTCCGATCGGGGCCGGCAGACGGAGGCGGTCGGAGCCGCTGAGCGCCCGGTCCACGGCCGCGGCGACCGCCCTGCCCTCGGCGATCGCCCACACGACGAGCGACTGTCCGCGTGCCGCGTCACCGGCGGCGTACACGCCGGGGACGTTCGTGGCGAAGTCGGGGCCCCTGGCGATCGTGCCGCGCGGCTCAAGTTCCAGGCCCAGTTGGTCGATCAGGCCGTCGTGCCGGTCCGGGCCGGAGAAGCCGAGGGCGAGCAGGACCAGGTCGGCGGGCAGGGCCCGGTCGGAGCCGGGGACCGGACGGCGCCCCGCGTCGACCTCGACCAGGTGCAGCGACCGCACCCGGCCGTGCTCGTCGCCCGTGAAACGGAGCGTGGAGGCGGCGAAGAGCCGCGCGTCCGCGTGGGCGGAGGGCGCCATCCCCAGCGCACCCGCCTCCTCGTGGGCGGCGGAGAGCCGGTAGATCTTCGGATACGTCGGCCACGGCTCGGCGTCCTCGTCGCGCGCGGTCCCCGGCTGCGCGTAGATGTCGAGCTGGGTGACGGACGCGGCCCCCTCGCGCACCGCCGTCCCCAGACAGTCGGCCCCCGTGTCACCGCCACCGACGATCACCACGTGCCGGCCCGCCGCCGACAGCGGGGAGACCTCCAGGTCGCCCTCACAGACCCGGTCGGCCAGCGGCAGATACTCCATCGCCTGGTGGATACCGCTCAACTCCCGCCCCGGCACGTCCAGATCACGCCAGGCGGTCGCGCCCGTCGCGAGGATCACGGCGTCGAACCGGGCCTTGAGGTCCCGCGCCCCGATGTCGGTGCCGATGACCGTCGACGTACGGAACTTGGTGCCCTCCGCGCGCATCTGCGCCAGCCTGCGGTTCAGTTGCCGCTTCTCCATCTTGAACGCGGGGATCCCGTACCGCAGCAGGCCGCCGATCCGGTCCGAACGCTCGTACACGGCGACCGTGTGTCCCGCCCGCGTGAGCTGCTGCGCGGCGGCGAGACCGGTGGGCCCCGACCCGACGATCGCGACGGTCCGACCCGAGAGCCGGTCCGGGGGCCGAGGCGGGGTGAACCCGTCCTCCCAGGCGCGGTCGGCGATCGCCACCTCGACGTTCTTGATGGTCACCGCCGGCTGGTTGATCGCCAGCACACAGCCGGACTCGCACGGCGCCGGACACAACCGCCCCGTGAACTCGGGGAAGTTGTTCGTGGCGTGCAGACGCTCGCTCGCCGCCCGCCAGTCGTCACGCGAGACGAGGTCGTTCCACTCGGGGATCAGATTGCCCAGCGGGCACGCGTCATGGCAGAAGGGGATACCGCAGTCCATGCACCGGTCGGCTTGCTGGTTGATGATCGGCAGCAGGGCGCCGGGAACGTACACCTCGTCCCAGTCCCGCACGCGCTCCTCGACCGGCCGGCGCGGATACTCCTCGCGCGGTGTGGTCATGAACCCCTTGGGATCGGCCATGGCCGTCTGCCTCACGTACGCGGACCGGTGCGCGACCGCACGAGCGTAGGCGTCATCGGCCACGGAACCCGGGCGGCACTCCTTCCCCGCCACGATACGTCGCCACCGTACCGCCCGCCGCCCCGCCGGCCGCTGCTGAGGTGAGGACGGGCGCGGAGATGGGCTCCGGGCAGGGCGGGCGTGGACGCTCAGGTGAAGGCGGGCGTGGAGGCAGGCGTGGAGCGGGCTCAGGCGAAGACGCCGTGGGCGCGGAAGCGAGCGTGCGGGCGACCGTGGAGGCGGGCTCAGGTGAGGGCGAGGGTGTAGAGCACTGCCGCGGCGGCCGAGGCGATCATGCGGACGTGGTTCCACATCGTCCACTCCCGCACGTACGCGGGCCACTGCGCGGCGGCCTCCGGTGTCCCGGGCTCCAGTCTCAGCAGCACTTCGTTGCGCGGGACGTTCGCCACCACCGTCACACCGAACGAGCCGACCAGATAGAGCGCGCTGCCGAGCAGCAACTCCACCGTCGCCCCGTCCGGCCACACGACGAACGTCACCACCGCGACCACCGCGCACAGCACCGCCGACCCGAGGAACACGAGCATGAACGGCGGGCGCACCGCAGCGACGTTGATCGCCTGCATCGCGGCGATCCCCTGCGCCGGCGGCAACTGGGCGAGCGCCCGCATCACGAACGTCGAGAACGCGCAGAAGGCGCCGGCCACCAGCCCGCAGCCGAGCACGCCCAGCAGCGTCAGCACGAAATACGGTCCGTCGATCATGTCCACTCCCCGTCAACCGAGACCGCCGACCGGCCCCGGTCCCTCTCGCCGCTACCCCACGGCCGCCTAGCCGCTGCGACGGCCAAACCAGTGATCCTGCACAGCGTGCGCCGACACCACAAGTGAAATCCGCCCCGGCACCGGCGGCCATGGCCGAAGGCCGCGTCCCCATACGTGAGCGTCCACCGACCGAGGAGCCCGGTGCCGGGGGTCTTTCACCGCCCGCCGCCGCGCGCCCCCACATCGCGGTCACCGCCGCCTCGGACAGCGCGCGGCCGGCCGAGCCGCGCCCTCTCTGCCAGCACCAGCAGCGCGAGCGGCCCGCTCCGGCGCTCGGCGCAGTGCCGCCTCCTGAGCGGCTGGAGCACCAGAGGCGCGCTGTCCGTCCGGGGCGGGGGAGCGGCGAACTGTGCCATGTGGGGTTCCTTCCCCTCCCCGGCCGGCCGGCCACCCGCGGGCTCACCCCCGCACGGCGGCTCCGGCGGGCGACCGATGCATCATGGGCCCTGTGCGACTCGAAGCGATCACCTGGGAACGGCTCGGCGACCTCCTCGCCGACCGGCTGCTCGACCTGAAACCGGAGGACGGCAGCCCCTGGCCCCGCGTCGCCTTCGACGGAGCGCCCGCCGCCCGCCCCGGCGACCTCGCACAACGCGTCTCCGAGGCGCTGCGCGTACGCGGCCGTCCCTCTCTCGTCGTCGGCACGGAGGGCTTCCTGCGCCCCGGTTCGCTCCGCTTCGAGTACGGGCACCAGGACGTCGACGCCTACTACGACGGCTGGTTCGACACCGGTGCCCTCTGGCGCGAGGTCTTCGGCCCCCTCGAAGCCGGCGGCGACGGCCGGATCCTGCCCGACCTCTGGGACCCGGTCACCGACCGCGCCACCCGCAGCGCCTACACCCAACTCCCGCCCGGTGCCATCCTGTTGCTGCACGGCCCCCTCCTTCTGCGCCACTGGTTCCCCTTCGACCTCAGCGTCCACGTCCTGCTCTCGCCGGGCGCCCTGCGCCGCCGCACGCCCGAGACGGAGCACTGGACCCTGCCCGCCTTCGCCCGGTACGAGGACGAGGTGGACCCCGCCGCCACGGCCGACGTCCTCGTACGCGCCGACGACCCCCGCCACCCGGCATGGAACGGCTGACCCCAGGCACCACCCCCGCCCCGCTCGCCGCACCCACCCGAGTCCGCCGCGCTCACCCACCTTCGCGGCTCGCGCCCGCGCCACGCGCGCCCCGCGACGTACGGACCTCCAGGTGCGTACGCCCCGAAGCGCGGCGAGAATGAAGGGCGCCGGGACTAGCGGTGTGTCCGGCGCCGCGCCGGCCGTCCGGCACCGGGAGGTACTCCATGACCACCGCCGGAGACATCATGCACCGTGGTGCCCAGTGGATCCCCGCTCACGAGACGCTGGACCGCGCCGCCCAGCTCATGCGCGAGCTGAACGTGGGAGCGCTGCCCATCAGCGACGAGAACGAACGCCTCTGCGGCATCCTCACGGACCGCGACATCGTCGTCGGCTGTGTGGCCATGGGCCACGATCCCGCCCGGGTCACCGCGGGCGACATGGCCCACGGAACACCCCGCTGGATCGAGTCCGACGCCGACGTCGGTGAAGTGCTCCAGGAGATGAAGACCAATCAGATCCGGCGACTGCCCGTCATCGAGGACAAACGGCTCGTCGGCATGGACCTCGCCCAGCATCTCGGCGACGAACAGCTCGCCGGGTGGGTGGAGAGCGTCTACGCGAGGAGCGCGACGGCCTGACACCCGCCCCCGCGCACACCCGAGCCGGTGCCCGGGCGGCCCGTCGTCAGAGCCAGCCGTTACGCCGGAAGCCCCGGTAGAGCACGAGACAGGCGACGGATATGACGCCGATGACGAGCGGGTAGCCGAACCTCCAGCGCAGCTCGGGCATGTGGGCGAAGTTCATGCCGTACACCCCGCAGACCATCGTCGGCACGGCGATGACCGCCGCCCACGCCGTGATCTTCCGCATGTCCTCGTTCTGCGCGACCGTCACCTGCGCGAGATGTGCCTGCAGAATCGAGTTGAGCAGTTCGTCGAAGGCCGCTATCTGCTCGGTGGCCCGCAGCAGATGGTCCGAGACGTCCCGGAAGTACGCCTGTATCTCCGGGTCGACCACCCGGATCGGCCGGGTCGCCAGCTCCTGCACCGGCCGGGCGAGCGGCACGGCGGCCCGCTTCAGTTCGAGCAGTTCGCGCTTGAGCTGGTAGATACGGCCGGCGTCGGTGCGCGCGCCGTTCTCGGCGAACACGTCGGCCTCGACCTGGTCGATGTCCGACTGGAGCGCGTCCGTCACGCTCACGTAGTCGTCGACGACATGGTCCGCGATCGCGTGCAGGACCGCGGCCGGCCCCTTGGACAACTGCTGCGGGTCCGACTCCAGTTCCTCACGGAGCGGGCCGAGCGAACCGTGCCGTCCGTGCCGCACCGTGATGACGAAGTCCGCCCCGACGAACACCATGATCTCGCCGGTGCCCACCACCTCGCTGGTCGCCGTCAGCTCGGTGTGCTCCACGTAGCAGACCGTTTTGAACACCGCGAAGAGCGTGTCGCCATATCGCTCCAGCTTCGGGCGCTGGTGGGCCTCCACCGCGTCCTCGACGGCCAGCGGGTGCAGGTCGAAAAGCTCGGCGATGCCCGCGAACTCCTGCTGCGTCGGCTCGTGCAGTCCGAGCCAGACGAATCCCTCGTCACGCTTGCGGATCCGCTCCACGGTGTCGACCAGGTCCCGCCCCTCCGGGATCCGGACGCCGTCGCTGTAGGCCACGCAGTTGACCACCGCGGAGCCCAGCGGCGACCGGGCGTGGTGACTGAGGTCGACGCGGGGCCTGCGCCGCGTCAGCCGTGCCACCTTGCGGAGGCCGCCGACCGCGCCGAATGCCGTCACCCTCCGCAAATTCCCTGCCATGGACATCTGGATCTCCTCGCGTGGATCTCCTCGGGCCGCGCTCTGCGCCTGGCGAGCCAGTCTGCCAGCCCCGCTCCGGGACCGGAAAAGCCTGTGGGAACGGAGGATTCCGTTCCGCCGTGCGGGGTGGTCGTCCCCTCCCTCGCGCGGCACGGCAGGCCCGACCAGGCGGTCGACTGGGATGATCCCCGCATGACGCGAACCGACGGATATCTCCTCGACAACCAGCAGGACGAGGCGGGCCAGCGCTTCCAGGCCTTCGCCACCCTCTTCGACCCCGCCACGTTCCGGCACATGGAGCGGTTCGGCATCGGGTCCGGCTGGCGCTGCTGGGAAGTGGGGGCGGGCGGCACGTCGGTGGTGTCCTGGCTCGCCAAGAAGGTCGGCCCCACCGGCAAGGTCGTCGCGACCGACATCGACACCTCGTGGGCGGCCTCGGCGGCCCGCCCGCCGGTCCAGGTCCGCGTCCACGACGTCGGCGCCGAGGAGCCGCCCGGGGAGGGCTTCGACCTCGTGCACGCCCGGCTGGTCCTGGTCCATGTGCCGGACCGGGAAAGGGCGCTGCGGTCGATGATCAAGGCCCTGCGGCCCGGCGGCCGGCTCCTCGTCGAGGACGCCGACCCGGCGCTGCAACCCCTGCTCTGCCCTGACGAGTACGGCCCCGAACAGCAGCTCGCCAACCGGCTGCGCCAGGGCTTCCGCAAGCTCCTCGCCGACCGTGGCGCCGACCTCTCCTACGGCCGCAAGCTGCCGCGCCTGCTCCGGGACGCGGGACTGAGGGGTGTCGAGGCCGACGCCTACTTCCCCGTCGCCTCTCCCGCCTGCACCGCCCTGGAAACGGCGACGGTCCGTCAGATCCGCGAGCAGCTCGTCACGGCGGGCCTCGCGACCGACGAGGAGATCGACCAGCACCTCGCGAACGTGACGGCAGGTTCCATGGACCTGGCGACGGCACCGATGATCTCCGCCTGGGGGCGCAAGGGCTGAGGGGTTGTCAGCGGGACCGGGCCGCCGCCGGGCCGTGCTGGGCCGTGCCGGCCTGCACTGGGCCCGGCCGGGTGGCGCCGGGCCGGGTGGCTCCGGGCGCCGGCAGCTCGCGATGAGCCGGGCAGGCAGGGGCCGCGTGCGGTGAGCCGCGCCCCTCGCCCCCTGCGGCGCCGCGTGTCGCCCCCTCTGCCCCTTGCGGCGCCGCGTGTCGTCCCCTCTGCCCCCTCCGGGGCCTTCTGCGCCCCCCTGTCCCCCCTCCGGGGCCTTCTGCATCCCCTCCGCGTCCCCCCGTATGTCCTCTGCCGGTGCGCCCTCCGCCTGCGCTCAACGGCTCGTCGGCGGTCTCCCTCCGATCAGCTCCACCGCCCTCGCTCCCGCCCCGCACCCCGCTGCCGCGGCTTCTTCGGGGGCGGTCCCCGCGAGCAGCGCGGCGAGGAACGCGCCGGTGAACGCGTCGCCCGCGCCCGTCGTGTCGCGGGGCGTCGCCGGACCTGCCGGAACACGGGCCCGGACGGACCCTGACCAGGCCAGCAGGGCACCGGTACCGCCCTGTTTGACGACGACCAGCGGGACATGGCGGCTCAACTTGGCCGCCGCGTCCGCCGGATCGGGCAGCCCCGTCAGCAGACAGGCCTCGTCACGGCTGGGCAGCAGCACGTCCACCCCCGCCGACAGGTAGAGGAAGCGGTCCACGCCCACGGCGGCGAGGAAACCAGCCGAGGCGGGGTCGACACTCACCGGTACGCCCCGCGCGCGTGCCGACTCCAGCGCCACCGACACCAGCGCCCTGCTCGGTTCGGAGAAGAACAGATATCCCGACAGATGCAGCCGCCCGACCCCGTCCAGCAGCCCCGGCGACCAGTCCTGCGGGCAGAGCCGGAGCGACGCCCCGCTGTCCGTGAGGAACGTACGCTCCGCCGACGCGCCGGAGTCCACCAGACTGATCACCGTCCCGGTCGGCGCCTCCGGATCGGTCACCAGCAGCGGCCGTACCCCGCTCGCCAGCAGTTCCCGTTCGTGCCACTCCGCCGCGTCCGCACCCACCCGGCCGAGCAGCCGTACGTCCCCGCAGCCCTCGAACGCCGCCCAGCAGGCCACGTTGGCGCCCGCGCCGCCCGGAACGGTGCGGATCGCGGCGACCGTGTCCGTACCCGCCGCGAGCGGCCCGCGATGCCGGGCGACGACATCGGTGACCACGTCCCCGACGACGAGCAGCGCACCGGAGCCCGGACGTGGACTCGCGACGGGGCCCGCGTGTTCCGTCCCGGCCGGGACGCTCTCCGGGGTGTTTCGCCCCGCGTCGCTCACGCCCTCGCCCAGGCCGCCGCGATCCGGCCCGCGAGGCGCACGTTGCCCCGGACCGCCGCCAGGTTGGCGCTGAGCGAGGCGCCGTCGGTGTGCCGGACCAGATAGCCGAGCAGGAACGGCGTGACCGCCTGCCCGGTGATCCCTTCCGACGCGCAGGCCCGCAACGCCTCGTCGAGCACGCGCGCGTGCAGGGAGGGATCGAGCTGCTCCTCGCGCGGCACGGGGTTCGCCACGATCAGCGACGACGCGGGGGAGTCCAACGCGTCCTGCGCGCGCATCACCTCCGCCACCTGCTCCGGGGACTCCAGGGTCCACTCGACGGGGTGTCCCGAGTCGGACAGATAGAAGCCGGGGAACCGGTCCGTGCCGTACCCGGCCACCGCCACGCCCAGCGTCTCCAGGCGTTGCAGCGTCGCCGGCACGTCCAGGATCGACTTGACGCCGGCGCACACCACCGTGATCCGGGTACGCGCCAGCAGCCCCAGATCGGCGGACTCGTCCTGCGTCACCGTCCATTCCCGGTGCACCCCGCCGAGCCCTCCCGTCGCGAACACCCGCACTCCCCCGCGCGCCGCCAGCAGGGCCGTCGCGGACACCGTCGTCGCCCCGCTCGCCCCCGAGGCCACCGCGAGCGGCAGATCACGGTGCCCCAGCTTGCGGATGCCGTCCTCGTTCGTGACCCGCTCCAGCTGCTCCTTGTCCAGGCCGACACGCGGCCGGCCGTCGAGCACGGCGATCGTCGCGGGCACGGCACCCTCCCGCCGTACGACCTCCTCCAGTTCGAGGGCGACCCGAAGGTTGCGCGGACGGGGCAGCCCGTGCGCGATGATCGTCGACTCCAGGGCCACCACCGGCCGGCGCGCGTCGAGCGCCTCCCGCACCTCTTCGGACACCACGATCACGCGTCTGCCTCCTGTCGGTCGACGTTCCCCGTCCCTGGATCTCTGGCGGCTGACACCTTCCGGCAAACCACCGGGAACCCACGGCGTACGACACGCGTTGCCGACACCGCGCCGGACAGCGGCACCTCGTCGAGGTGACCCCCTTCTCCGGGGCGGGCGGGCATGCCCTTAGGGTGTGCGCTCATGACCACGAACTCCCAGGCCACCCCGTCCTTCGCCGTGCACATTCCCGACGCCGAACTCGAACCCGAGCCGCTGGACCCGGCGCAGATCGTCTCCGGCGAGCCCGTCGTGACGGGCAAGGTGCTGTGGGAGTCCGCCGACGGCAAGCAACTGCGCGGCATCTGGCAGATCACCCCCGGCGTGGTGACCGACACCGAGGCGAACGAGCTGTTCGTCGTCGTCAGCGGTCGCGCCACCATCGAGGTCGAGGGCGGTGACGTCATCGAGGTGGGACCCGGCGACGCGGCGGTCCTGCGCGAGGGCGACCGCACGACGTGGACCGTCCACGAGACGCTCCGCAAGGCGTACCACATCAGCCTCTGAACCCCGAGCCTCTGAACCCCGAGCCTCTGAACCCCGAGCCTCTGAACCCCGGAGGCTTCGGAGCCCCAGGGTTCCGGAGCCCTCGGAGACCCTGAAGGCCCCGGAGACCCGGGGCCACCGGTCTCCCGGCGACGGGCCCGCGCTCACGGGCGTGGCCCGTCACACCCGAGGCCGGCGCGTGACCCCCGGCGTGGCACTGACCCCGGAAGCCGGTGACCGCCGGTCCCTGGCCCACGCAGAACCGACCTCGGAACCGACTTCGGAACCGACCTCGGAACCGCCCCCGCCCCATGTCCCGCCGGCCTCAGAACAGCGGCTCGGGCAGCACACCCTCCAGAGCCAGCAGCTTCCGCTTGGTCTCCAGGCCGCCGCCGAACCCGCCGATCCCCCCGTAGCTCTCGACGACCCGGTGGCAGGGCACCACGACCGGCAGCGGATTGGACCCCATCGCCACCCCGACGGCCTGCGCCGCGCCCGGCTGGCCGACCCGCCCGGCCAGATCGCCGTAACCCACGACGGCACCGAACGGCACGCCCGCGTGCAGCTCGCGGAGTACCTGGCGGTTGAACCCCGATATCAGCGACCAGTCCAGCGGCAGGTCGAAGTCACGGCGGGCGCCGGTGAAGTACGCCTCGACCTGGCGTATCGCCTCGGCCAGCAGTGGGGAGTCCGGTGCCTCGACCGGGGTGCTGCCCAGCCGGGAGGCGAGCCGGTCGAGCGCCTTGTCGCGCACCGGGTCCGAGGCGTGGAAGACGACGTTCACGAGGCCGTCGCGGGTCGCCGCGAGGAGCAGCGGACCGATGTCCGTGCCGACGACCGCCCACACGACCTGCTGCCCGTCGGGTCCATGGCTGTTCATGCGCACCACGGTACGGCCCGCCACTGACAACGCCCGTGGCGTGGACGGGCATCCCGCTCCACGCCACGGGCGGCCCGCCTCGGGCCCGCCGTTCGGGTCAGACGTCCGGATCACACGTCCGGATCAGACGTCCGAATCAGCCCTTGCCGAGCGGCCGGGGCGGCAGTGCCAGGGTCGCGCTGACCACGTCCGGCACGTTCGTGATGATGCCGTCCACCCCGAAGCCCGCCACGCGGCGTGCGGCCGCCGCGTCGTCCACCGTCCAGGCGAAGACCTTCATCCGCCCGTGCGGCCCGCGCAGCGCGTGGACCGCGGAGACGTAATCGGCCGAGAGGGTGGTGTGGTCCGGGTTGATCTGGTCCGCGAACCGGGCGTACCGGGGCAGTTGCGCGACGGCCGGCGTCCCCAGGAGAGCCGTCGTGATGCCCGGCCGCAGGTCGTGCACGATCCGTACGCTGTCGGCGCTGAAGCTCTGCACGATCAGCCGGTCCCTGAGATGCACCGGATCGAGCCACCCCTCGTTGCTCAGCAGCTTGAGGGTCTGCCGTTCGATGCCCGGGTACAGCTCGGGGTTCTTGATCTCCAGGACGAGCTTCTGGTGGTTCTCGGAGACACGCTCCATGTACTCCTTCAGGGTCGGCACGCGCACGCCCGCGTACCGGGGGCCGAACCAGCTCCCGGCGTCCAGACGGGCGATCTCCGCCGCGGTGAAGTCCTTGACCTTCCAGGGGCGCCGGCCGGGATAGACCTCCTCGACATTCGTCGTACGGGCCAGCGAGTCGTCGTGCAGGACGACCAGTTGACCGTCCTTGGTGCGCTGGACGTCGTTCTCCACCCAGTCGAAGCCTAGGTCGGCCGCGTGGTCGATGGCGGCCAGCGTGTTCTCGGGCGCGTAGGCGGAAGCACCGCGATGGGCGACGACCAGGGGGTCCGGGTTCCGGTCGCCGGCCTTGGCGTGCGGGCTGGGCAGTATCAGAACGGCTCCCCCAAGAAGCGCGGCGGTCGTGGCGGCGGCAACGCGCGCAAGCATGCGTACTCCTTGTGTCGAGAGATGACAGACAGCAACAGAGTGACAGCAGAGAGTCAGCTAACGCGGTTGGCGGGCTGGGTGTGAAGGGAATGGAGTTGCCCAAGTCCGGTCACCCGCGCCGCACACGTGGGGGGAGGTGGTGTTTCTTTGCCGGAAAATCGTTCGACCATTCCGGTCGGGGTCATACTCTCTGCCTCAGCCCGGTCCGCTTCAGCGGTCCCGAGGGTGGGGGCGTTTCGGAGAGTTCACAGGGCACCAGCGGAAGGGCAGCCGCGCATGCAGGGCACCGTCGACGGCTTCAGTTACGGACTCGTCACACCGCTGGTGGCGTACTTCATGGCCTGCCTCGGCGGGGCGCTGGGGCTGCGCTGCACCACCCGCTCGATACTCGTCGCCGGACCGTGGCGGGCCGGCTGGCTCGCGCTCGGCTCGGTCGCGATCGCGTCCGGCATATGGACGATGCACTTCATAGCGATGATGGGGTTCGCCGTGGCCGGGACGCCCGTCCACTACGACCGGCCGATCACCTTCGCGAGCCTCGGCGTCGCGATCGTGATGGTCGGGGTGGGCATCTTCATCGTCGGCTACCGAGGCGCCACCGGGACCGCCCTGTTCACCGGGGGCACCATCACCGGACTCGGCATCGCGTCCATGCACTACCTGGGCATGGCCGGGATGCGGCTCAACGGCAGCCTCGGCTACAACACGTTCACCGTGGCCGCCTCGGTCGTCATCGCCGTGGTGGCCGCCACCGCGGCCCTCTGGGCGGCCGGACAGGTGCGGGGCTTCCTCTGGAGCGTGGGAGCGAGCCTCGTCATGGGACTCGCCGTCAGCGGCATGCACTACACGGGCATGGCCGCCCTCAGCGTCCATCTGCACGGCTCGGCGGGCGCCACCCCGGCCGGGGACTCGGCGGCCGCCCTGCTCGCGCCCATGATGATCGGCCCGCTGGCCTTCCTGTGCCTGGCCGGCGTCGTCGTGCTCTTCGACCCGCTCATCGTCATGGGCAGGCCCGACCGGAGTCCCGCGCAGCCCCGGCGGCCCGGCATCCCGGCCCACCCGGTCACCGCCCGCCCCGCCCGCCGGACGCCCGTCCGCTCCGGACCGGACCGCGCCCACCGCCCCGCCCGGACCCCGCAGAGCCGCTGATCAGCCCCCGTTGTCAGTGCGGGGTCGTACGGTTGATTCCATGCGGCCCGTATCCAAGATCGAACGTTCGGTGGCGCCCTTCGAGGTCGTCAGCCCCTTCCAGCCCGGCGGTGACCAGCCCACGGCCATCGCCGACCTGGACAAGCGTATCCGCGCAGGTGAGAAGGACGTCGTGCTGCTTGGCGCGACCGGCACCGGCAAGTCCGCCACCACCGCGTGGATGATCGAGAAGCTCCAGCGCCCCACGCTCGTCATGGCCCCGAACAAGACCCTGGCCGCGCAATTGGCCAACGAGTTCCGCGAGCTGCTGCCGAACAACGCCGTCGAGTACTTCGTCTCGTACTACGACTACTACCAGCCCGAGGCCTACGTCCCGCAGTCGGACACTTACATCGAGAAGGACTCCTCGATCAACGAGGAGGTGGAGCGGCTGCGCCACTCGGCGACCAACTCGCTGCTGACCCGCCGTGACGTCGTCGTGGTCGCCTCCGTCTCCTGCATCTACGGCCTCGGCACCCCGCAGGAGTACGTGGACCGGATGGTCAGCCTCAAGGTGGGCGACGAGATCGACCGCGACGACCTGCTGCGCCGCTTCGTCGACATCCAGTACACGCGCAACGACATGGCCTTCGCCCGCGGCACCTTCCGCGTCCGCGGCGACACCATCGAGATCTTCCCGGTCTACGAGGAGCTGGCCGTTCGCATCGAGATGTTCGGCGACGAGATCGAGGCCCTTTCGACGCTGCACCCCCTCACCGGCGAGGTCATCAGCGACGACGACCACGTGTACGTCTTCCCCGCCTCGCACTACGTGGCGGGCCCCGAGCGCATGGAGCGCGCGGTCAACGACATCGAGAAGGAGCTGGGAGAGCGCCTCGCCGAGCTGGAGAAGCAGGGCAAGCTCCTGGAGGCCCAGCGCCTGCGCATGCGGACCACCTATGACATCGAGATGCTCCGCCAGATCGGCTCCTGCTCCGGTGTGGAGAACTACTCGATGCACTTCGACGGCCGCGAGCCCGGCTCCCCGCCGAACACGCTCATCGACTACTTCCCGGACGACTTCCTGCTCGTCATCGACGAGTCGCACGTCACGGTCCCGCAGATCGGCGCGATGTACGAGGGCGACGCCTCCCGCAAGCGCACCCTGGTCGACCACGGTTTCCGGCTGCCCTCCGCCCTGGACAACCGCCCGCTGAAGTGGGAGGAGTTCCAGAAGCGCATCGGCCAGACCGTCTATCTCTCGGCGACCCCCGGGCAGTACGAGCTGTCCCGCTCCGACGGCTTCGTGGAGCAGATCATCCGCCCCACCGGCCTCATCGACCCCGAGGTCGTCGTGAAGTCCACCGAGGGCCAGATCGACGACCTGGTGCACGAGATCCGCAAGCGCACCGAGAAGGACGAGCGGGTCCTGGTCACCACGCTCACCAAGAAGATGGCCGAGGACCTCACCGACTACTTCCTGGAGCTGGGCATCCAGGTCCGCTATCTGCACAGCGACGTCGACACGCTGCGCCGCGTCGAGCTGCTGCGGGAGCTGCGCGCCGGCGAGTTCGACGTCCTGGTCGGCATCAACCTCCTGCGTGAGGGCCTCGACCTGCCCGAGGTCTCCCTGGTGGCGATCCTCGACGCCGACAAGGAGGGCTTCCTGCGCTCCGGCACCTCCCTCATCCAGACCATCGGCCGCGCGGCGCGCAACGTCTCCGGCCAGGTCCATATGTACGCGGACAAGATCACCCCGGCGATGGAGAAGGCCATCGACGAGACCAACCGCCGCCGCGAGAAGCAGATCGCCTACAACACGGAGCGGGGCATCGATCCGCAGCCGCTCCGCAAGAAGATCAACGACATCGTGGCCCAGATCGCCCGCGAGGACGTCGATACCGAGCAGCTTCTCGGCTCCGGGTACCGAAAGTCGAAGGACGGCAAGGCGGCCAAGACCCCCGTGCCCGCGCTCGGCGGCAAGGCCGCGAAGTCCGGCAAGAACACCAAGGCCGCGAAGAACGCGGAGGCGGTGCCGACCGACCGCCCCGCGGCCGAACTGGCCGGACAGATCGAGGAGCTGACGGAACGCATGCGCGCCGCCGCCGCCGACCTGCATTTCGAGATCGCGGCCCGTCTGCGCGACGAGGTCTCCGAGATGAAGAAGGAACTGCGGCAGATGAAGGAGGCGGGACTGGCCTGAGAGCCGGTCGGTCGGCGCCGGACCTCGGCGGACGCGCTCTGTGTTGCAAGACCGACACAAAGTACGTCCCGGGCTTCGGCGCCGTCACCGCCGCTGCGTAGGGTTCTGGTCATCCGCGGAGTCCGCGGCAACAGGGGACAGTCGAGAGGGGAACAGCGCGTGACGGTCAACATGACCAAGGGTCAGGCCATCAGTCTGCAGAAGAACGACGGGGGCACGCTGACCGCGGTCCGCATGGGTCTCGGCTGGCAGGCGGCCCCCCGGCGCGGCCTGTTCGGCTCGCGCACCCGGGAGATCGACCTCGACGCCTCCGCCGTGCTGTTCGCGGACAAGCAGCCCGTCGACGTGGTCTTCTTCCGCCACCTCGTGAGCGACGACGGCTCGGTGCGGCACACCGGCGACAACCTGGTCGGCGGCGCCGGCCAGGGCGGCGACGACGAGGCCATCCTCGTCGACCTGCAGCGCGTCCCGGTCCACATCGACCAGATCGTCTTCACCGTGAACTCCTTCACGGGCCAGACGTTCCAGGAAGTGCAGAACGCGTTCTGCCGCATCGTGGACGAGACCAACGGCCAGGAACTCGCCCGCTACACCCTGGCCGGCGGCGGCCAGTACACGGCGCAGGTCATGGCCAAGGTGCACCGCGCGGGCGCCGGCTGGCAGATGACGGCCCTCGGCACCCCGGCCAACGGCCGGACGTTCCAGGACCTGATGCCGGCGATACTGCCGCACCTGTAGGAAGGCCGGGGCGCGACGCACACAGCGACATGGGGGGCAGGCGATGACGGCCGAGCTGGTCCGGGGGCAGAACCATCCGCTCTCCCAGGTCCGACTTGAGGTCCGGGTCTCGGCGGGGAGACCGGTCGTGGCGGGGGCCACGCTCAGCGACGAGCAGGGCAGGGTCCGCGGCGTCGAGTGGGTGGCGCACCCGGGCACGCCCACGCTGCCCGGCCTCGAGGTCTCCCAGCAGGCGGCGGCCGATCACCGGCTCGCCTTCGACCTGGACGCCCTGCCGCCCGCCGTGCACCGGGTCAGCGTGCTGCTCGCGCTGCCCACCGGGATCGGCGGCCCCGTCCGGTTCGGGGCCGTCGCCGCCCCCTTCGTCGCGGTCACCGGCCTCGACGGCACCGAGATCGCCAGCTTCACCCTCACGGGCCTCGACGCCGAAACAGCCGTCATCGCCCTGGAGCTGTATCGCAGACAGGGCGCCTGGAAGGTCCGCGCCGTCGGCCAGGGCTACGCGGGCGGCCTCGCCGAACTCCTCACCGACCAGGGCCTTCCCGAGGCCCGCCGGCTCGCCGGCGCCATCGACGAGGCGGTGTCCCAGGGCCTCGCCCGGTCGGTGTCGGCACCTCCGCCGCGTACCCCGGACGCAGCAGACCGGTCCCGGCAGACGGCCGCCTCCACACCGGCCTCCGACCAGCAGCGCACGGGACCAGGCCCCGAGAGCGCCTCCGGCAGCACGCCACCGGCCCCGCCCCCCTACGACCTCCCCGGACCCGCCGCGCCCCCGGCCGGGCAGCCGGGCGGCTCCGCGCAGCCCGACCCCTCCGCCGTCACGCAGCCGTCCGCCCCGGCGGCCGGCGGGCCGATCGACTACAGCCACCCCCGCCGGCAGACCACCGCTCCGCCACCGCCCCCGCCGACCGCGCCGCCCGCCGAGCCGGGACAGCCCGCCCGGCCCGTCGCCGGGGACGCGACCGGCTGGTCCATGGACGAGCGCCTGTACAACCAGGTGTGGGGCATGTTCGAGGATCTGGCCCGGACCGTCGCCGCCTACCGCAGCGCCATCGACTTCGCCGACTCCCGCATGGAGAGGGAACTCGACCAGGCGCTGTCCGACCCGCGCAGCCGCATCGGCGGGGCGGGCGACGCCGCGCGCGAGGCGGCCCGCGCCAAGCACGCGGCACTCGCCGACCAGGCCCGCGCCGCCCTGGACCGGGACCTCGCCCAGCTCACCGCGGAGGCCGAGGTCGTGGAACCCGCCCTGCCCATCGCGTACGCGAGCTGGGACAACCCCGTGTGGCACGGCTACCGCCCGCCCATGGAGATCCCGATGGCCGTCCGCGTCGGTGATCTGTCGCTGCCCGAGAGCGGCACTCTGAGCATTCCGATGCTTCTGCGGCTGCCGCTGGAGCGCGGCCTGTGGATCGACAGCGGTCGCTCCGCGTCCGACGGCACACTCGCCGACGCCGACCAGGTGCGCCGCCTCGCCATGGACACGGCCGTGGCGCACGCCGCCCGGCTGCTCGCCGTGTATCCCGCCGGCGAGTTCACCGTCCATGTCATCGACGCGGCCGGCGCCGGAGCCCCCGCGCTCGCCCCGCTCGTACGGTCCGGGGTCCTCGCCGGTCCGCCGGCGGTCGGCGCCGCGGGCGTCACCGACGTGCTGGCCCGGCTCACCCAGCGTGTCGACCTGGTCCAGATGGCGTTGCGCGGCGGCGCCGCCGACTCCCTGCCGCCGGGCCTCGACACGGCCGAGCAGCTCCTGATCGTGAACGACTTCCCGCACGGCTTCGACGACCGCGCCGTCACCCGCCTCCGCTACCTCGCGGACGAGGGCCCGGCGGTCGGCGTCCATCTGATGATGGTGGCCGACCGGGAGGACGCGTCCGTGTACGGGCCGCTGCTGGACCCGCTGTGGCGGTCGCTGCTGCGGATCACACCGGTGCCGGACGACCATCTCGCGGACCCATGGGTGGGGCACGCGTGGACCTTCGAACCCGCGCTGCTGCCCGCCGGCAGCGAGGTGATGGAGCGTGTCCTCGCCCAGGTGGCGGCGGCCCGCCGGCCCGGGAACCGCTGACCCGGAACCGTTGACCGGGAAACGCTGACCGACCCCCGCCTCATCCCCGGTCAAGGAGCTTTACCAAGCGTCGGTAAAGTGCCTTGACCTGCGGACTTGGTATTTCTTTTACTCAGCCCTTTACCTTTCCTTGGTGATTCGGGTACTGTCTTCCCATGCGGAGGGGAGTACTCCCTGCTGCGGCGTACCCGTCAATACGGATCAGGCCAGATCCCGGGACGTCGGCCCACAGGCTCCGGACGCGCTCAGCCTCCGGCGGCCTCGGGTGGAAGAGACCTCCGGTGGCGACGACGCTGAAAATCTGCCGTTACGTACTGCCGGAGGCGCAGTGGATGTTTCCCTGACCCTGTGGGTCCTGACCATCGCGGGACTTGCCGCACTCATCTCGGTCGACTTCTTCATCGGCCGGAAACCGCACGACGTGTCCATCAAGGAAGCCGGAATCTGGACGGTCGTCTGGATCGCCCTCGCCGGGCTCTTCGGCCTCGGCCTGCTCCTCTTCGCGGGAGGCCGGCCCGCCGGAGAGTTCTTCGCCGGCTTCATCACCGAGAAATCGCTGAGCGTCGACAACCTCTTCGTCTTCGTCCTCATCATGGCGAAGTTCGCCGTGCCCTCGAAGTACCAGCAGCGGGTGCTCCTCGTCGGCGTGCTCATAGCCCTGGTGCTACGCGCGGTCTTCATCGCCGCGGGCGCCGCGATCATCGCCAACTTCGCGTGGGTGTTCTACATCTTCGGCGCGTTCCTCATCTACACCGCCTGGAAGCTGATCCAGGAGGCGCGGGCGGAAGACGAGGACGAGGAGTTCGAGGAGAACCGGCTGCTCAAGGCGGCGGAGCGGCGCTTCGGCGTCGCCGACCGCTACCACGGCACCAAGCTGTGGATCCGGCAGAACGGCAAGCGGGTCATGACGCCGATGCTGGTCGTCATGCTGGCGATCGGCACCACCGACGTCCTCTTCGCGCTCGACTCGATCCCCGCGATCTTCGGCCTGACCCAGGACCCGTACATCGTCTTCACGGCCAACGCGTTCGCGCTGATGGGTCTGCGGCAGCTCTACTTCCTCATCGGCGGCCTGCTGAAGAAGCTGGTCCACCTGAGCTACGGCCTGTCGGTCATCCTCGGGTTCATCGGCGTCAAGCTGGTCCTGCACGCGCTGCACGAGTCCGGCCTGCACGTCCCCGAGATCTCCATACCGGTCTCGCTCGGCGTGATCTGCGCGGTCCTCGTGGTCACCACGATCACCAGCCTGATCGCCACCAGGAGGCAGGCGCGCGAGGAGGCCGAGAAGGCGGAGAGGGAGAGCATCGACGTCTGACCCCGCCGGCCGACGGCAGGACCACCAGAGCCGACCGCAGGAACCACCAGAACGGAATCAGCACACCGTGAACTGCCTCTCACCGTCCACGCCGTCGGCCGCCCGGATACCGGGCGCCTCCCTGCCGGAGGTGCTCGACCCGGGCGACGGGGGCCGTCGGTACGGGTCTGAGAGGCGGCTCGCCGGGGTGCGGAGCACGCTTCCGACTGGGACGATCGCGGCATGATCGTTCGGCTCCGGTCACTCGTCACACAGTGGTCCACCATGGTGCCCCTCGCCGCGGTGGTGCTGCTGGTCCTCACCTGGAAGCGTGACCTGCCCGTCGTGGTCGTCGCGCTGGTGACGCTGGTCCTCGCCGGCGCCGTGCTCGCCGCGGTCCATCACGCCGAGGTGGTCGCCCACCGGGTGGGTGAACCCTTCGGGTCACTCGTCCTCGCCGTCGCGGTCACGATCATCGAGGTCGCCCTCATCGTGACCCTGATGGCGGACGGCGGCGACAAGAGCTCGACACTGGCCCGCGACACGGTGTTCGCCGCCGTGATGATCACCTGCAACGGCATCGTCGGTGTGTGTCTGCTCGTCGCCTCACTCCGGCACGGACTGGCCGTGTTCAACGCCGAGGGCACCGGCGCCGCCCTCGCGACCGTCGCCACCCTCGCGACGCTCAGCCTGGTCTTCCCGACGTTCACCACCAGCAAGCACGGGCCCGAGTTCTCCACGGCACAGCTCACCTTCGCCGCGGTCGCCTCACTGGTTTTGTACGGCCTGTTCGTGGCGACCCAGACCGTCCGCCACCGGGACTACTTCCTGCCGATCACCCGGCAGGGCGAGGTCATCGACGCCGACCACCACGCCGACGCCCCCTCCGCCCGTACGGCCGGGATCAGCCTGGGGCTGCTCGGCCTGGCCCTCGTCGGAGTGGTCGGGCTCGCCAAGGGAGTGTCGCCCACCATCGAGTCCGGCGTCGAGGCGGCCGGCATGCCGCACTCCGTGGTCGGTGTGATCATCGCCCTGCTCGTGCTGCTCCCCGAGACGATCGCCGCTCTGCGGGCCGCCCGCCGCGACCGGGTGCAGACCAGCCTGAACCTCGCCCTCGGCTCGGCCATGGCGAGCATCGGCCTGACCATCCCCGCCGTCGCCCTCGCGTCGATCTGGCTCTCCGGACCGCTCGTCCTCGGCCTCAACTCCACCGAGATGGTCCTGCTGACGCTGACGGTGGTGGTCAGCTCCCTGACCGTCGTCCCCGGCCGGGCCACCCCCCTTCAGGGCGGAGTCCACCTGGTGATCTTCACCGCCTATCTGGAACTCGCCATCAATCCATGACCCGTCAGCCCACGTACGGCGGCGCGGCGCGCGCCTGACGCCGGAGCATGTCGGCATGCGGGCATGCGGGCGTGTGGGCGTGCGGGGCGGGTCAGTAGGTGACGGTGATGCGCCGGGCCGGGCCGTCGACGCGGACCGTCCCGCCGTAGGGGATGATGACCTGCGGATCGGTGTGGCCGAGGTCCACGTCGAACACGACCATCGTGTCCGGGGCGTAGCGGTCGACCGCGCGCAGGACCGCCTCCCGCTGGTCGCGCGCGTAGCGGGCCCGGCCGGCGGGGTCCAGCGGCCGGCCGAACGACCAGGCCTTCGGACGGCCCATGAGGAGCGCCGGGAATCGTCCGAGCAGGCCCCGCTCGCCCATGCTGCGCAGGACCCAGTACACCTCCTCGGCGCGGGGCATGTCCTCCGAGGTCTCCAGGAACAGCACGTGACCGTCGTACACGGAGAGGTCGCGCGCGATCTCGCGGTCCGCCATCAGCAGCCAGGACAGGATCTCCAGGTTGCCGCCCCAGGAGCGGCCCTCGACCACCCGGTCCGGGCGCACCCACGTCCAGCCGGTGCCCGGCCCGGTCCGCGGCTCGCGGGCGAAGCTCTCCGGGTCGTCCCAGGGGACGTCGATCTCGCGGAACCGTCCGGCGGGCCGCAGCTCGTAGGGGCCGGACGTGAACAGGGCGGCCCGCGCGGACTCGGCGGTCAGCGGGTCCATGGCACCCGGGCGGCCGAACTCGCACATCACCGTGGCCCCGTGGTAGCCGACGATGCCGGTGTTCCACAGGTAGGCGAGGAAGTTCGTGTTGTCGCTGTAGCCGAAGAACGGCTTCGGGTTCGCCCGGATCAACTCCCGGTCCAGCAGCGGCAGCACGGTGATCTGGTCCTCGCCGCCGATCGACGCGACGACCGCGCGGACCGACGGGTCGGCGAACGCCGCGTGCAGGTCGTCGGCCCGCTCCCGCGCCGAGGAGCCCATGGCCCGTGTGGTCGGATACTCGACCGGTTCGAGACCGAACGACTCGCGCAGCCGCTCCAGGCCAAGTTCGTACGGCACCGGAAAGAGCCCCGGCAGGCCGCTGGACGGGGAGAGTACGGCTATCCGGTCGCCGGGGGTGGGCTTGGGCGGGTATACGGGTGTGATCATGGCGCGAGGATACGAACGTCATCCGTCCGGGGCATCGTGATAAACCGGGGGCGAGCAGCGGTCCGCGACGGGCCGGACGAGCCGAAGGACCGGAGGAAACGTGCCCCGCACCCTCGCCAGCGCCCCGATCATGATTCTCAACGGGCCCAACCTGAACCTCCTCGGGCAGCGCCAGCCGGAGATCTACGGCCGTGACACCCTCGCGGACGTGGAGGCGCTGTGCGCCAAGGCGGCCGCGGCGCACGGGGGCACGGTGGACTTCCGGCAGTCCAACCACGAGGGCGAGCTGGTCGACTGGATCCACGAGGCCCGTCTGGGCCACGCCGGGATCGTGATCAACCCCGCCGCCTACTCGCACACCTCCGTCGCCCTCCTGGACGCGCTGAACACCTGCGACGGGCTGCCCGTCATCGAGGTGCACATCTCCAACATCCACCAGCGTGAGGAGTTCCGGCACCACTCGTACGTCTCGCTGCGGGCCGACGGGGTCATCGCCGGCTGCGGGGTGCAGGGGTACGCGTTCGCCGTGGAGCGCGTGGCGGCGCTGGCCGGCGCGGGGCAGGCGGCCACCTGAGGGCAGGCCGGGGCCGGGCGGGCGGCGGCCACCCGGGTGTCACAGCCGTCCGGCGTCCACGATCCGCTTGAGGAAGCGCCGGGTGCGCTCCTCGCGAGGGTCGCCGAAGACCTCCTCGGGCGTGCCGCGTTCCAGGATCACCCCGCCGTCCAGGAAGCACACCTGGTCCGCGACCTCGCGGGCGAAGCCCATCTCGTGCGTGGCGAGGACCATGGTCATGCCGTCCTCCTTGACGTCCCGGACGACATTGAGGACCTCGCCCACGAGTTCGGGGTCGAGGGCGGCGGTGATCTCGTCCAGAAGCAGCAGCTTGGGACGTACGGCCAGCGCGCGGACGATCGCCGCACGCTGCTGCTGCCCGCCGCTCAGCCGGTCCGGGTACTCGTCCGCCTTGGCGCCGAGCCCGAGCCGTTCCAGCAGCTCACGCGCGTGCGCCTCGGCCTCCGCGCGCCCCGTGCCGTGCACCCGGCGCGGGGCGAGGGTGATGTTCTCCAGCACGGTCATGTGCGGGAAGAGGTTGTACGCCTGGAAGACCACGCCGATCCGCCGGCGCACCGCGTCCTGGTCCGCGCGCGGGTGGGTGATCTCCTCGCCGTCCAGCCAGATCGCCCCGTCGTCGACCTCCTCCAGGAGGTTGGCGCAGCGCAGCAGCGTCGACTTTCCGGAACCGGAGGCGCCGATCAGGGTGGTCACCGTGTGCGGGGCGACCTCCAGGTCGACGTCCCGCAGGACGACCGTCCCGCCGAACGTCTTGCGGACGGACTCCATCCGCAGCGTCGGGCCGCCGGGGGCGGATGCCGTGCTCATACGATGCCTCCCTGGCTGCGGCGGCGGTCCATACGGGCGGTGACCCAGTCGGTGAAGCGCGTCATGGGGATGGTCAGGGCCACGAAGAGGAGCGCGGCGACGATGTACGCCGTGTAGTTGAGGCTCCGGCCCACGATGATGTCCGCCGAGCGCATCGCCTCGACCGCGCCGCCGATGGAGACGAGGCTGGTGTCCTTCTGCAGGGACACCATGTCGTTGAGGAGCGGCGGGACCTGACGGCGTACCGCCTGCGGCAGCACCACATGACGCAGGGTCTGCCGGGTGGTGAGGCCCAGCGAGCGCGCCGCCGCCCGCTGCGAGGGGTGGACGGAGTCGATGCCGGCGCGGACGACCTCGGCGACGTACGCCGAGTACGTCAGCACCAGGCCGGCGCCACCGAGCAGGACCGGGTCGTCGGTGACGCCCTGGAGCTGGAGCGCGGGGACGCCGAACACGACGATCGACAGGCAGATGATCAGCGGCAGGCCGCGGAAGAAGTCGGTGTAGGCCGTGGCGAGGGCGCGCACCGGCCAGTACATCGGGCCCCGCAGGGTGCGCGCCACGGCTATCAGGGTGCCGAGCACCAGCACCAGGACGCCGCACACGGCGAACAGCCGGAGGTTCAGCCACAGGCCTTCGAGGACCTTCGGAAAGGCCTCCCGCGCGAAGGACGGGTCGAAGAACGTCTCCTTGGTGCGCTGCCAGCCCGGCGCGCCGGTGACGACGAAGTACAGCACCACGGCGGTGACGAGCGTGGACAGCGCGGCGACGGCGGCCGAACGGCGGGCCCGGACACGCCGGTGCCGCTCACGTTCGATCCGCCGTGCCGACGGGATGTAGGGGTCGGCCCCACCGGGCATGTCGCCTTCGGCCGAGTCCCCTCCCGACTCCTCCTGCACCGCCGTCACTTGAGCACCGGGGCGTCGACGGCCTCGGACAGCCACTGCTTCTCGATCTTCGCGAGGGTGCCGTCCGCGCGCAGCGCGTCCACGGCCTTGGTCACGCAGGAGGTCAGCGCGCTGCCCTTGTCGAGCACGAGCCCGAACTGCTCGGGCGAGCCGCCCTGGTTCTCGAACTGGCCGACGATCTTCGCGTTCGTCACCTCGGCGGCCGTGATGTAGAAAGCGGTCGGCAGGTCGGTGACGATGGCGTCGACCTGGCCGTTCTTCAGCGCCGACTTGGCCTGGTCGTTCTTGGCGTACGCGGCGGGGGACTCGGCGGGCTTCACCACGTCGTTGATGTAGTCCAGGCTGGTGGTGCCGACCTGCGCGCCGAGCTTGAGACCCTTGAGGTCGGCGAGCCCCGTCGCCTTGGCCGCCTTGGAGCCCTTCAGCGCGATGACGGCCTGGCGCACGTCGTAGTAGCCGGACGAGAAGTCCACGGCCTTCTTGCGCTCGTCGCTGATCGACACCTGGTTGATGTCGAAGTCGAAGGACTTGCGGCCGGGCGCGAAGGCCTTGTTGAAGGGCACGCTCTGCCAGACGACGTCGCCGTCCGCGTAGCCGAGCTGCTTGGCGACGGCGTAGGCGACCGCCGACTCGAAGCCCTTGCCGTTGGCGGGCTTGTCGTCCTTGAACCACGGTTCGTACGCGGGTTCGTCGGTGGCGATGGTGAGCTTGCCGGCGGTCTGTGTGCTCAGCGAGCCCTTGGCGCAGGACGCGGCGCTGCTCCCGGAGGCCTTCCCGGACGCCTTCTCCTCCGGCTGCGGCGCGCAGCCCACGGCGAGGGCGAGCAGGACGACGGTGCCGGCGGACGCGGCGCGGGCCAGGGCGCGTTGAGCGAGATGCATGGCGGGAGAGTGACAGCGAACCATGCCGTTTGTCGAGGTCACAACGGTAAATGTCCGCATAGTGGGAACGGGTGTTGCAATTCCGTGAACACTTCGGGCGTGACCGCCCCCGCGTGGCGGCGGGGGGCGGGTGGGCGCGCCCGGGTCACCACCCCCGCGCGCGCCACTCCGGCAGATGCGGACGCTCGGCGCCCAGGGTGGTGTCGTTGCCGTGGCCGGGATAGACCCAGGTCTCGTCCGGCAGCACGTCGAAGATCCTCGTCTCGACGTCGTGCAGGAGACTCGCGAACGCCTCCGGGTCCTTGCGGGTGTTGCCCACTCCGCCCGGGAAGAGACAGTCGCCCGTGAAGACGTGGGGGTGGCCGTGCGGGTCGTCGTAGACCAGGGCGATCGAGCCCGGTGTGTGGCCGACCAGGTGCCGGGCGGTGAGCCGTACGTTCCCGACGGTCACGGTGTCGCCGTCCTCCAGGAGGACGTCGGTGGGGACGGGGATGCCGTCGGCGTCGTCCCGGCCCGCGTACGTGCGCGCGCCGGTGGCCGCCGCGACCTCCGCGAGTGCCTGCCAGTGGTCACCGTGCTGATGGGTGGTCACCACGGAGGCGATACCGTCGTCACCGATCAGGGTGAGCAGCGTTCCGGCGTCGTTCGCCGCGTCGATCAGGAGCTGCTCGTCGGTGTCCCGGCAGCGCAGCAGATAGGCGTTGTTGTCCATCGGGCCGACCGCGACCTTGGAGATCATCAGGTTCTGCAGCTCGTGCACATCGGCAGGGCCGCCGACCGTCACCGCTCCGCTGTACGTCATGACGGCAGCCTATAGCGGGGGCAGGGCCGGCAGCGGGCCGCCGTCGGCCTTCAGCGCCGAGCCGTCGCGGCGTCCGCAGAGCCAGCCGAGCAGGTCGACCGACGTTCCCCGGACCGTCACGGGGCCGCCCGCGGCGCCCCCGCCGGTGCTCCAGGTGCGGCCGTCGGACGAGACGAGACCCGTCGGGGGCACCTTTGGGTGGCCGGCGAACCGCTCCGCGAGGAAGTCGATCTCCCGGACCGTGAACTCCTCCGGCAGATCCTCCAGCTCGTAGCCGATCCCGAGGTCCACATGGTGCAGCTCGGCCTCGACCCACCGCCGGAACGGCACCCGGGCCGCGACGTCGGTGACGCCGTTGCGCAGCTCCACCGTGCGCGACCAGTCGGCGGGCGCGGCCCCCGTCTCCTGGAAGCGGGCCGCGCTCTCGCGGACGTCGGCGAGCTGTACGTCGAGGGGGCGCGGGGCGTCCCGCTCGATGTCGGCGTCCCGCGCGGTCGGGGAGTCGTACATGGGGCGGCCCTCCAGAACGTTCACGAGGGCGTCCGCGTTCCGGGCGACGTGGGCGAGGACGTGTCCGCGGCTCCAGCCGGGAAGCCGTGACGGTTCGGTCACCGAGGCGTTGTCCAGTCCGGCGGCTGCGCTGAGCAGCCGGTCCGTCGCGGCACGTACGGATGCCAGGTCACGCACATGATCCATCATGGCGCCGACCCTATCCCCGCCACACGTTCGGGTGAAGGTGGTTGCCCGCACCCGTAAATCGAATGCGCGTGCTATACGCTCGCCGGTGGCGTCGGGCATGCTGGACGGTCCGGGATTGTTGTGAACCAGGGAAAGCAACCGGCGCTGTCAGTGGCTCCCCCTAGTCTGAGAAAGACGGGGGCCTGCGGCCCCTGTCACCACTCTCAAGAAAGGTGCGGACCGGCGTGGCCGACCGTCTCATCGTCCGTGGAGCGCGCGAGCACAACCTGAAGAATGTCTCGCTCGACCTCCCTCGCGACTCGCTCATCGTCTTCACGGGCCTGTCGGGGTCGGGCAAGTCCTCCCTCGCCTTCGACACGATCTTCGCCGAGGGCCAGCGGCGCTACGTGGAGTCCCTCTCCTCGTACGCCCGGCAGTTCCTCGGCCAGATGGACAAGCCGGATGTGGACTTCATCGAAGGCCTCTCCCCGGCGGTCTCCATCGACCAGAAGTCGACCTCGCGCAACCCGCGCTCGACGGTCGGCACCATCACTGAGGTCTACGACTACCTGCGGCTGCTCTTCGCCCGCATCGGCAAGCCGCACTGTCCCGAGTGCGGCCGGCCCATCTCCCGCCAGTCCCCGCAGGCCATCGTCGACAAGGTGCTGGAGCTGCCCGAGGGCAGCCGCTTCCAGGTGCTGTCGCCGCTGGTCCGCGAGCGCAAGGGCGAGTTCGTCGACCTCTTCGCCGACCTCCAGACCAAGGGCTACAGCCGTGCCCGGGTCGACGGCGCGACCATCCAGCTCACCGAGCCGCCCACGCTGAAGAAGCAGGAGAAGCACACCATCGAGGTGGTCATCGACCGCCTCACGGTGAAGGACTCCGCCAAGCGCCGGCTCACCGACTCCGTGGAGACCGCCCTCGGCCTGTCCGGCGGCATGGTCGTGCTCGACTTCGTGGACCTCCCCGAGGACGACCCCGAGCGCGAGCGCATGTACTCGGAGCACCTGTACTGCCCGTACGACGACCTGTCCTTCGAGGAGCTGGAGCCCCGCTCCTTCTCCTTCAACTCGCCCTTCGGCGCCTGCCCCGACTGCACCGGCATCGGCACCCGCATGGAGGTCGACCCCGAGCTGATCGTCCCGGACGAGGAGAAGTCCCTCGACGAGGGCGCCATCCACGCCTGGTCGCACGGGCACACCAAGGACTACTTCGGCCGGCTGATCGGCGCTCTCGCCGACGCGCTGGGTTTCCGCACGGACATCCCCTTCGCCGGACTGCCGCAGCGCGCCAAGAAGGCCCTGCTCTACGGCCACAAGACGCAGATCGAGGTCCGCTACCGCAACCGGTACGGCCGCGAGCGCGTCTACACCACCCCCTTCGAAGGCGCCGTGCCCTTCGTCAAGCGGCGGCACAGCGAGTCCGAGAGCGACGCCAGCCGCGAGCGCTTCGAGGGCTACATGCGCGAGGTGCCCTGCCCCACCTGCCAGGGCACGCGCCTGAAGCCGCTCGTCCTCGCGGTGACCGTCATGGAGAAGTCCATCGCCGAGGTCTCCGCCATGTCGATCAGCGACTGCGCGGACTTCCTGGGCCGGCTGAAGCTCAACGCCCGTGACAAGAAGATCGCCGAGCGCGTCCTGAAGGAGGTCAACGAACGGCTGCGCTTCCTGGTCGACGTCGGCCTCGACTACCTGTCGCTGAACCGCGCGGCCGGCACCCTCTCCGGCGGCGAGGCCCAGCGCATCCGGCTGGCCACCCAGATCGGCTCCGGCCTCGTCGGCGTCCTGTACGTCCTGGACGAGCCGTCCATCGGCCTGCACCAGCGGGACAACCACCGGCTGATCGAGACCCTGGTCCGGCTGCGCGATATGGGCAACACGCTCATCGTCGTCGAGCACGACGAGGACACCATCAAGGTCGCCGACTGGGTGGTCGACATCGGCCCCGGCGCGGGCGAGCACGGCGGCAAGGTCGTGCACAGCGGCCCCTTGAAGGAACTGCTCGCCAACACCGAGTCGATGACCGGGCAGTACCTCTCGCGCAAGCGGGAGATCCCGACCCCGGACGTGCGCCGCCCCACCGACCCGAGCCGCAGGCTCACGGTGCACGGCGCCCGGGAGAACAACCTCCGGGACATCGACGTGTCGTTCCCGCTGGGCGTCCTCACGGCCGTCACCGGTGTCTCGGGCTCCGGCAAGTCGACGCTGGTCAACGACATCCTGTACACGCACCTGGCCCGCGAGCTGAACGGCGCGAGGAACGTGCCGGGCCGCCACACGCGCGTGGCGGGCGACGACCTGGTGGACAAGGTCGTGCACGTCGACCAGTCGCCGATCGGCCGCACCCCGCGCTCGAACCCGGCGACGTACACCGGAGTCTTCGACCACGTCCGCAGGCTGTTCGCCGAGACCACCGAGGCGAAGGTGCGGGGCTACCAGCCCGGCCGCTTCTCCTTCAACGTCAAGGGCGGCCGCTGCGAGAACTGCTCGGGCGACGGCACCATCAAGATCGAGATGAACTTCCTGCCGGACGTGTACGTCCCCTGCGAGGTCTGCCACGGGGCGCGCTACAACCGGGAGACCCTGGAGGTGCACTACAAGGGCAAGTCCATCGCCGAGGTGCTGGACATGCCGATCGAGGAGGCGCTCGACTTCTTCGAGGCGGTCCCGGCGATCGCCCGCCACCTCAGGACGCTGAACGACGTCGGCCTCGGCTATGTGCGGCTCGGCCAGTCCGCGCCGACCCTCTCCGGAGGTGAGGCGCAGCGCGTCAAGCTCGCCAGCGAGCTGCAGAAGCGCTCCACCGGCCGCACGGTGTACGTGCTCGACGAGCCGACCACCGGTCTGCACTTCGAGGACATCAGCAAGCTCATCACGGTGCTGTCCGGCCTGGTCGACAAGGGCAACACGGTCATCGTCATCGAGCACAACCTGGACGTCATCAAGACCGCGGACTGGGTCGTGGACATGGGCCCCGAGGGGGGCAACGGCGGTGGCCTGGTGGTCGCCGAGGGCACGCCCGAGGAGGTCGCCGGCGTTCCGGCCAGCCATACCGGCAAGTTCCTGCGGGAGATCCTCGGCGCGGAGCGGATCAGCGACGCCGCCCCGGTGAAGGCTCCCCGCAAGACGGCCGCCAAGAAGACGGCCGCGGCCAAGGCGCCCGCCAAGAAGACGGCGACCAAGGCCGTCGGCGGTACGGCGACCAAGGCCGCCGCCAAGAAGACCGCCGCGAAGTCGACGGGGGCCACGGCCAAGAAGGCCGCGCCCGCGAAGAAGACGACGCGCGCTCGCAAGGCCTGACCGGGCGCCGGTCGGAGGGCCACTCTCCGACGGCCCTCTCCGACGGCGTCTCACCGAAGACGGCGCCCCGCGGATCACTCCGCGGGGCGCCGCCGTCGTATCGGGCCGGACCCTCGCTCACCTCACCCACCTCACCGCCGGGGACCCGCCGGCCCGTGTCCCCGGCGCCCTCGCATTCCGGGTGCCCCCGGCGCCACGAACCGACGCCACGGACCGACGTCGTGAAACGGGTTCACGCACCCCCGAGTTCGGAGGCGTACGGCGGTTCCGCGCCCGCTCGCGAGCAGGTGATCGCCGCCGCGCGCGCCGCGAAGCGCAGGATCTCGGTCCAGCCCTCGGGGCCCAGCCCGGCGAGGGCGGCCGGGGACAGGCCGTCCCGGCCGGCCAGCCCGTGCAGCAGCGCCGCGTTCACGGTGTCCCCGGCGCCGATGGTGTCCACGACGTCGACCGCCTCGCCGGGGACGGAGTGCTCCGAGCCGTCCCGGGTGAACGCGGTGAGACCGTCGCCGCCCCGGGTGACCACCACGGCCGCCGGTCCCGCCGCCAGCCACTCGCGCGGTGTCCCGCCGAGCCACGCTGCGTCCTCCTCGGACAGCTTGAGCAGCGACACCGACGGCAGCCAGCTCAGGACCCGGGCCCGGTAGGCGTCCGGGTCCGGGATCAGACCGGCACGGATGTTCGGGTCGAGCGCGGTGAACACGCCTTGCGCGGCGGCCTTGCGCATCAGCTCCTCGTACGCGCTCGCGCCCGGCTCCAGCACGAGCGAACAGGTACCGAAGGACACCGCCCGGGTCGCCTCGGGAAGCGCCGCCGGGGCCGAGAAGAGCCGGTCCGCCGTGCCCTCGACGTAGAAGGAGTAGGCGGCCGAGCCGTCCGTGCCGATCGTGGCGACCGCCAGGGTCGTCGGCTCGTCGCCCCGCTGTACGGACGACACGTCGACGCCCGCCCCGGTCAGGCCGTCCAGGAGCGCCCCGCCGAACGCGTCACGCGAGACGCGGGAGCAGAAGGCGGTGGGGGAGCCGAGGCGGCCCAGCGCCACGGCCGTGTTGTAGGGGCCGCCGCCGAGACGGGGCAGCAGGCCCGCCAGGGCGCCCGTGCCCTGCGGCACCAGATCGATCAGGGCCTCACCGGCGACGACGATCACGACTCGGGTCCTTTCCTCGGGGCCTCATGGGGTCTCGGACTGCACGGACTGCCCGGACCGGACGGATTGCCCGGACTGCCCAGACCGGACGGACTGCCCGGACCGGACGGACTGCCCGGACCGGATGGACTGCACGGGTTCGGGGCCATGGCGTTCAGCCCTCGTGGCGTTCGGGACGCGGCGAACTGTCGGGACAGCCGCACGAGGTGCGGTGGACGAACGCGGCCGGCAGCCGGACGGTACGGCTCTCGCGGCCCGGTTCCGCCAGCCGTTCCAGCAGCAACCCGACGGCGCGGGCCCCGATCTCCCTGCTGGGCTGGGCGATCGCGGTCAGCCGGGGGGTGAACAGATCCGCCCAGGAGAAGTCGTCGAAACAGCACAGGGCCAGGTCGTCCGGCACGGTGAGACCCCGGGTGCGCAGCGCCCGCAGCGCGCCGATGGTCATCGCGTTGTTGGCGGTGACGAGGGCGGTCGGCCGCGCCGCGAGGGACAGCAGCCGGTGGGTGGCGGGCTCGGCCGTCTCCGCCCGGGACTCGCCGTGGACGACGAGCCGTTCGTCGTAGGGGAGTCCGGCGTGGGCGAGGCCGTGCCGGTACCCCGTGATCCGCTCGGCCGTGGTGCTGAGGCCCGGCAGACCCGCGACCAGCCCGATCCGCCGGTGGCCCCGCTCCGCGAGATGGGTGACCAGGGTCGTCATCGGCGCGGTGTTCTCGGCGCCCACCTGGTCGTGGCGGAAGCCGCTGTCGGCGGGGGCGCGCACCAGCCGGTCCAGGAACACGGTGGGCACGGAGTGTTTGCCGAGATAGCTCAGCAGCGCGTCCGGGGCCGCCGAGGGCGCGATGATCATGCCGTCCACCCGCCGCTCGTGCAGCAGTTGGGCGATCTTCCGCTCGTGCTCGGGATCGTCGTGCGGATCGGCGATGAGCAGGCTGTAGCCGTCCTCCAGGGCGCGGGCCTCCACACCCTGGAGGATCTCCGTGAAGTACGGGTTGCTGATGGCCGAGACCGCGAGTCCGATGGACCGGGTGCGCGCGGTGACGAGCGAGCGGGCCAGCGTGTTGGGCGTGTAGCCCAGTTCGTCGATCGCGTCGAGGACGGCCTGCCGGGTCCCCGGCGACACCGGGCGCGTGTCGTTCAGGACGTGCGACACCGTCGCGATGGACACGCCCGCACGCCGGGCCACGTCGACCATCGTCGCCATGGCGCTCCCTCCCCGGAACCCCTGGTCGCCCCCGGGAACGTCCTCGTTCCCGGGCCGGCGCGGCACCGCGCCGCCCGTGACCCGATGGGTCCCGGCGCTTCGGAACCTGCCGTCCGCCCGCGAAGGTATCCCATCCGGAGGCACACGTAAACGCTTACGCACAGGCTGCCCAAGCAGGCGTCAACAGGCGCGTAAGCGTTTACGAGGGCCTGGCGTCCCGGGCCACCCGGCGCCCGGCGGAACGATCTGTACCGGTATCGTCGCCCTGCCACCACCCGCGTCGGTGACCGCCCGTGCCGGCGGCCGGCCGTGTCGAAGGCCCTCGGAGCCGGCGACCACCGCGATCACGCCGGGCGGAGCATCCGCGAAGCCGTAGAAGTACCGCCTCGACCAGGGGAGTCGCCATGCCGGGCCGTCCGTCCGCGAGCCGCCGCACCGTCCTGAGGGGAGCGGCGCTCACCCCGGTCGCCGGGCTCGGACTCGCCGCCTGTTCCGGAGGCGGCGGCGGGGGAGCACCCGCGACACCGACCGCGCCGGTCGTGCTGGGCGCGGAGAGCGAGGTCGCCAAGGGCGAAGCCGAGCTGTACCAGGACCAGAACGTGGTCGTCAGCCGCGCCGAGGACGGCTCGCTCACGGCGTTCAGTTCGATCTGCACGCACGCGGGGTGCGCCATCAACAAGCTCGACGGCACCACGCTCGTATGCCCCTGCCACGGAAGCGAGTTCGACGCGCGGACGGGCAAGGTGCTGCGTTCGCCGGCCACGGAGCCGCTCAACCCGCTCTCCGTGGAGGAGAAGAACGGCAAGATCGTCGCGGGCCCGGAGGCGTGAGCGGCAATCCGGCGTGAGCGGCAATCCGGCGGAGGCCTTGGTGAACGGCGCGGCAGCGCCCGCTCCCCCGAGCCCTCTTCCGTTCAGGCCGACGTCGTTGGCTCCGTATGCCAGGCGTCTGATCGGCCAGCCGCCGTCGGCCCCGATATCGACTCGATCACCGGGATGCCTCCGGCCGACGCCCGGTGGCGGCAGCGCCAAGGGCGCAGCACTCGCCCGTCGCGGAATCAGGTGTGATTCCCGACAGATCCGGCGGGCGGGGTCTCGGCGCGCGTGTCGTATTCCGCGCGGGCCTCGTCGATGAGCGCCAGGTGCTCGGAACTCCACTCCAGGAGGGGCAGGGTGGCCTGGCAAAGCGAGCTGCCCATCGGGGTGAGCGCGTAGCTGACATGGGGCGGCATGACGTTGTGGATGGTCCGGGTCAGGATGCCGTCCCGTTCCAGACCGCGCAGGGTGACGGTGAGCATGCGCTGACTGATCCCGTCGACGGCGCGCTTGAGTTCGGAGAAGCGTCGCGGCCCTTCCTTGAGGTTGCACACGACCAGCAGCGACCACTTGTCCCCGACCATGGCGAGGACGGGGCGGAGCCGACTCGCGTCCTGCGCCTCCGGAACCGGCTCACTGTCCGTCACGGCCATCGTTACCTCCAGGGAACCATGGCACCGAAAAGTGCCTTATTGCCCGGCCTGTTTCGGGCACACCATGATGATTGCGGTTCCCAAAGGGAACCGAGGTGCGAATGGTAACCGTTGTTTTACCCCGTATATCCCGATGCCTCGGCTATCTCGATGCCTCGACACCCTGAGAAAGGATATTGGTCCTGTCATGTCAATATTTCTGTTGGTCCATGGTGCTTGGCACAGTGGACGGTCCTGGGAGCGAGTGGTTCCGCTGCTGGAGGCGGCCGGACATCGTGTGCTCGCTCCGTCGTTGACCGGCTACGGCGACAAGGCCCATCTGCTCAGCCCTGAAGTAGGGCTCGATACGCACGTCGGCGATGTCGTCCGGCTGATCGACGAAGCGGACCTCACCGATGTGGTGCTCGTGGGGCACAGCTACGCGGGGGCGGTCATCGCGTCCGCGGCCCACCAGGTGCCGGGCCGGATCGCGCACCTGGTGTACGTCGACTCGATGGTTCCACAAGACGGCGAGACCCCGGTCGACACCCTGCCCGAACTGCAGGGCCTGATCGACCTGGCCGCGGAATCCGATAGCCCGTGGCTCATTCCGCCGCCCCCGGAACAGCCGCCCCCGCTCGGCCTGTTCGGAGTGACGGACCCGGCCGATGTCGCGTGGCTGCGCACGGTGGTCTCGGATCACCCGGTGCGCTGCCTCCGGCAACCGGTCCGGCTGGACAACCCGGCGGCGAACGCGATCCCGCACACCCACATCCGCTGTGCCGGCGGGAACGCGGAAGGCTTCACTCTGCCGCCCGTCCCCGCGGTACAGCCCAACGGTTCTCCGGCGCGGGTGTGGGAACTGCCGACCGGCCACGACTGTATGGTCACCATGCCCGGCGAGCTCTGCGAGTTGCTTCTCAAGGCTGCAGTCAGTCCCTGACAAAGGCTGCAGTCAGTCCCTGACATAAGGCTGCCGTCAGTCCCTGACAATCGCAGACGGCTTTCCGTCGAACCTGCCGCGCGGGTACTCCCGGGAGGCGCCAGCGACGCCGTCCTGGTGGGCGAGGGTGTGCAGACCCCCGTCGAGACCCCGTAGCGCGACAGATGGTGCTGGACGCGTTGCAGCGGCGGTCCGCGGGCGGCGATCGCGGCCCGCAGCGCGACATGGAACGGGCCACCGCGCAGGGCCGTCTCCAGTTCCGCCGTGCCGGGGTCCGCGTGCTGTGTGCCGTGCCGCGCGCAAGGGCCTTTCCGCGCCGGTTCACTGCGGCTGACCAGGCCGTTCGTGGAGTGGTCGGGCCGCCTGGTGGGCGCGCGGGGACCGTTCGCACGCGGGTCGCGCCGTGCGCGCCCCAAGTTCCCCCGCATTGAAGCGTGTTGACCAAGTCCCGACAACACCTGATGCTCAACATGGCCGACCCCGGCCCCCGTACGCGCTTCCCTCCTCGACCCACCCGGGAGCAACGCGATGCGCTCGACCCGACGACTCCTCGCCCTCGCCGCGGTGCTGGCCGCCGTCGGCGCCGCCCCGGTGACCGACGCGGAGGGGCGCGCGGGCGTCCGTCACGACGCGCCGGCGTACGCGGACCGGCTCACGGCGCACGCCCACGGTCGGTTCGGCCCACGCGAGCCGGCCGGGCGCGTCGCCTACGGGACCGCCCCCGGGCGGCACGCGGACGGCGACGGACCGGGGGAGACCGGCAAGGGCGGGGCGGGGGAGACCGGCAAAGCCGGGCCCGGGGAGGCCGGGGAGACCGGGGACGGGCGGCCCGGTGGGGGCCGGACGAGCGGTCCGGACCGCACCGACCCCTTCGTCGTGGTGGCGTCGGCCGCCGCCGGGGCGGGAGCCCTCGTCGCCCTCTTCCTGAGCGTCTCGCGGGCCCTGCGGCGCCGCCAAGGCTGACCGGGCACGCCCGCACCCCGGGCGGCCGGAGTCCGTACTCACCGCACGGCGCGGTTGGCCGGCAGTCGCACCCCGTACGGCCCCGTCGGCCGGGAGCCCGCCGCGCTGTCGGTGCACGCCAGTAGGGTGTGTGACATGGCCGACCCCTCCAGCTACCGCCCCAAGCCGGGACAGATCCCGGACTCTCCCGGGGTGTACAAATTCCGCGACGAGCACCGCCGGGTGATCTACGTCGGAAAGGCGAAAAGCCTGCGCCAGCGGCTCGCGAGCTACTTCCAGGATCTGGCGAACCTGCACCCGCGCACCCGCACCATGGTCACCACCGCGGCGTCCGTGGAGTGGACGGTCGTGTCCACGGAGGTCGAGGCGCTCCAGCTGGAGTACTCCTGGATCAAGGAGTTCGACCCCCGGTTCAACGTCAAGTACCGCGACGACAAGAGCTATCCCTACCTCGCGGTGACGATGAACGAGGAGTTCCCGCGCGTGCAGGTGATGCGCGGCCACAAGAAGAAGGGCGTGCGCTACTTCGGCCCCTACGGGCACGCGTGGGCCATCCGCGACACCGTGGACCTGCTGCTGCGCGTCTTCCCGGTCCGCACCTGCTCCGCCGGAGTCTTCAAGAACGCCACGCGCACCGGCCGCCCCTGCCTGCTCGGCTACATCGGCAAGTGCTCGGCCCCCTGCGTCGGACGGGTCTCGCCTGAGGAACACCGTGAACTGGCCGAGGAGTTCTGCGACTTCATGGCCGGCCGCACGGGGACGTACATCCGCCGGCAGGAACAGCAGATGGCCGAGGCCGCCGAGGAGATGGAGTACGAGCGCGCTGCCCGGCTGCGTGACGACATCGAGGCCCTCAAGAAGGCGATGGAGAAGAACGCGGTCGTGCTCGCCGACGCGACCGACGCGGACCTCATCGCCGTCGCCGAGGACGAGCTGGAAGCCGCCGTGCAGATCTTCCACGTGCGCGGCGGACGCGTGCGCGGCCAGCGCGGCTGGGTCACGGACAAGGTGGAGGCGGTCACCACCGGCGACCTCGTCGAACACGCGCTCCAGCAGCTCTACGGCGAGGAGACCGGCGACTCGGTCCCCAAGGAGGTGCTCGTCCCGGCCCTGCCCGACCCGGTGGAGCCGGTTCAGGAGTGGCTCACCGAGCGCCGCGGGTCGATCGTGTCGCTGCGCATCCCGCAGCGCGGCGACAAGAAGGCCCTCATGGAGACCGTGCAGCGCAACGCGCTCCAGGCCCTCGCCCTGCACAAGACCAAGCGCGCCTCCGACCTCACCACCCGTTCGCGGGCCCTGGAGGAGATCGCCGAGGCGCTCGACCTGGACAGCGCGCCCCTGCGGATCGAGTGCTACGACATCTCGCACCTCCAGGGCGACGACGTGGTGGCGTCCATGGTCGTCTTCGAGGACGGGCTCCAGCGCAAGAGCGAGTACCGGCGCTTCCAGATCAAGGGCTTCGCCGGCCAGGACGACGTCCGCTCCATGCACGAGGTGATCACCCGCCGCTTCCGCCGCTATCTGGTGGAGAAGGAGAAGACGGGGGAGTGGACGAACGGCGCGGACACCCCCACCGGGATCTCCTCGGGGACCTCCGCCGGGGTTCCCTCCGTGCCCCCCGGTGGCGAGGTCCCCGAGATCTCCTTCACCGAGGACGACGGCCGGCCCAAGCGGTTCGCCTACCCGCCGCAGCTCGTCGTGGTGGACGGCGGCAGGCCGCAGGTCGCCGCCGCCAAGAGGGCCCTGGACGAGCTGGGCATCGACGACATCGCCGTGTGCGGGCTCGCCAAGCGCCTGGAGGAGGTGTGGCTGCCGGACGACGAGGACCCCGTGGTCCTGCCGCGCAGCAGCGAGGGCCTGTACCTCCTCCAGCGCGTCCGGGACGAGGCGCACCGCTTCGCCATCACCTACCAGCGCGCCAAGCGGGCCAAGCGCTTCAGGTCCGGCCCCCTGGACGACGTGCCCGGTCTCGGCGAATCGCGCAAGCAGGCACTGATCAAGCACTTCGGCTCGGTGAAGAAGCTGCGTTCCGCGACGATCGACCAGATCTGCGAGGTTCCCGGCATAGGCCGAAAAACGGCGGAGACCATCGCCGTGGCCCTCGCCCAGGCGGCTCCCGCCGCACCCGCCGTGAACACGGCGACCGGAGAGATCATGGAAGACGACGAAGACGCGGCGCCCGAGACGACGGCGGGCCCCGCGGAGGAGCCCGTGACCGCGGGCGCCTCGGACGAACGACGGGGGCAGGAGACATGAGCGAGAACGAAGAGCGAGCGGCGCAACGCCCGGCGCGGACCGAGGAAGACCCCGGCACCGCCGCCGCGGACCGCCCGGAGCGCGCGGCACCACAGGCCGGGGACCGCCCGGAGCGCGCGGCACCACAGGCCGGGGACCGGCCGGAGCACCCGGCACCACAGGCAGAGCACGAGACCCCCCAGGAAAACGGAGCACACGTGGGTACGGGCACCGAGACGGCCGCGACGGCGGCCCCGGACGCGGTCATCCCCGAGCTGGTGATCATCTCCGGCATGTCCGGAGCGGGCCGGTCCACGGCCGCCAAGTGTCTGGAGGACCTCGGCTGGTTCGTGGTCGACAACCTGCCGCCCGCGCTGATCCCCACCATGGTGGAGCTGGGCGCCCGCTCCCAGGGCAACGTGGCGCGCATCGCCGTCGTCGTCGACGTGCGCGGCCGCCGCTTCTTCGACAATCTGCGCGAATCCCTCGCCGATCTGGAGTCCAAGCACGTCACCCGGCGCATCGTCTTCCTGGAGTCCTCCGACGAGGCCCTGGTGCGCCGCTTCGAGTCCGTGCGCCGGCCCCACCCCCTCCAGGGCGACGGCCGCATCGTGGACGGCATCGCCGCCGAACGCGAGCTGCTGCGCGAGCTGCGCGGCGACGCCGACCTGGTCATCGACACCTCCAGCCTGAACGTGCACGAGCTGCGCGCCAAGATGGACGCCCAGTTCGCGGGCGAGGAGGAGCCCGAGCTGCGGGCCACCGTCATGTCCTTCGGCTTCAAGTACGGACTGCCGGTCGACGCCGATCTGGTCGTGGACATGCGCTTCTTGCCCAACCCGCACTGGGTCCCGGAGCTGCGCCCCTTCACCGGCCTGAACGAGGAGGTGTCGGCGTACGTCTTCAACCAGCCCGGCGCCAAGGAGTTCCTCGACCGCTACGCCGAGCTGCTCCAGCTCATCGCCGCCGGCTACCGGCGGGAGGGCAAGCGCTATGTGACCATCGCCGTCGGCTGCACCGGCGGCAAGCACCGCTCCGTGGCGACGTCCGAGAAGCTCGCGGCCCGGCTCGCCTCCCAGGGCGTGGAGACCGTGATCGTGCACCGGGACATGGGGCGCGAGTGACCGGACGTGCCGTCCCGCGGCTGTACCGGCTGCGCCGGGAGACCCCCGGGGAGCGTGCCGGGCGGCCCGACGTGGCGCGCGGCGCCAAGCCGCGCCGCCGCGGCGCCCAGCCCAAGGTCGTCGCCCTCGGCGGCGGCATGGGCCTGTCCGCCTCGCTCGCCGCGCTCCGCCGGATCACCGGCGACCTCACCGCCGTCGTCACGGTGGCCGACGACGGCGGCTCCAGCGGGCGCCTGCGCGACGAGCTGGGCGTCCTGCCGCCCGGCGATCTGCGCAAGGCGCTGGCGGCGCTGTGCGGCGACGACGACTGGGGTCAGACCTGGGCCCGCGTCATCCAGCACCGCTTCCAGTCCAAGGGCGACCTGCACGAACACGCGGTCGGCAATCTGCTGATCGTCGCCCTGTGGGAGCAGCTCGGGGATCACGTCCAGGCCCTCGACCTGGTCGGCAGGCTGCTGGGCGCGCACGGCCGGGTGCTGCCCATGTCCGCCGTACCCCTGGAGCTCCAGGCCCTGGTCAAAGGGCATGACCCGGACCGGCCCGAGGACGTCGACACCGTCCGGGGCCAGGCGACCGTGGCGCTCACCCCCGGCGAGGTGCAGTCCGTGCACGTGGTGCCGCACGACCCGCCGGCCGTGCCCGAGGCCGTCGCCGCCGTCCTCGACGCCGACTGGGTGGTCCTCGGCCCGGGCTCCTGGTTCTCCTCGGTGATCCCGCACCTGCTGGTGCCCGAGCTGCTCGACGCCCTCATCCAGACCAAGGCGCGCCGGGTACTCTCCCTGAACCTCGCCCCGCAGCCCGGAGAAACCGAAGGCTTCTCCCCGCAGCGTCATTTGGAGGTTTTGGGACGACACGCCCCTAAACTCGCCCTGGACGTGGTGCTGGCCGACGAGGCCGCCGTGCCCGACCGCGACTCTCTCGCCGACGCCGCCAAGCGGCTCGGCGCCGCGGTCGAGCTGGCGCCGGTGGCCCGGACCGACGGAACTCCGCGGCACGACCCGGAGCTGTTGGCCGCCGCGTACGACCGTATTTTTCGGATGCATGGAAGGATCGGCCCATGGCGATGACGGCAGCGGTGAAGGATGAGATTTCCCGGCTTCCCGTCACCCGGACGTGCTGCAGAAAGGCGGAGGTCTCCGCCATTCTGCGGTTCGCGGGCGGCCTTCACCTGGTGAGCGGCCGGATCGTGATCGAGGCGGAGCTGGACACCGCCATGGCGGCGCGCCGCCTGAAGCGGGACATTCTGGAGATCTTCGGCCACAGCTCCGAACTGATCGTGATGGCGCCCGGCGGGCTGCGCCGCGGTTCGCGCTATGTCGTCCGGGTGGTCGCCGGTGGTGACCAGCTCGCCCGGCAGACCGGGCTCGTGGACGGCCGCGGACGCCCCATCCGGGGTCTGCCGCCGCAGGTGGTCTCGGGGGCCACCTGCGACGCCGAGGCGGCCTGGCGCGGCGCGTTCCTGGCGCACGGCTCCCTCACCGAGCCCGGCCGGTCCTCCTCCCTGGAGGTGACCTGCCCGGGTCCCGAGGCAGCCCTCGCCCTGGTCGGCGCCGCCCGCCGGCTGTCCATCGCGGCGAAGGCCCGCGAGGTGCGCGGCGTGGACCGGGTCGTCGTCCGTGACGGTGACGCGATCGGCGCCCTGCTGACCCGCCTCGGCGCGCACGAGTCGGTGCTGGCCTGGGAGGAGCGCCGGATGCGCCGCGAGGTGCGCGCCACGGCGAACCGGCTCGCCAACTTCGACGACGCCAACCTGCGCCGCTCGGCCCGCGCGGCCGTCGCCGCCGGGGCCCGGGTGCAGCGCGCGCTGGAGATCCTCGCCGACGAGGTGCCGGAGCACCTCGCCGCCGCCGGACGGCTGCGCATGGAGCACAAGCAAGCCTCCCTGGAGGAGCTGGGCGCGCTCGCCGACCCGCCGCTGACCAAGGACGCCGTCGCGGGCCGCATCCGCCGCCTGCTGGCCATGGCCGACAAGCGGGCGCAGGACCTCGGCATCCCCGGCACCGAGTCGAACCTCTCCGAGGAGATGGCCGACAACCTCGCGGGATGACCTGACGACAGCTCAACACGCCGGTGCCGACGCCCACTTGGGACGTCGGCGCCGACGTTTGTCCGTTCTTGAGGCGCCCTTGACTTGACCATGGACTGTCATGAGCCTGGGCTTCTGTCCGCCGCTGTGGCGGACCGGTACAAGGGGGGCTCATGAGACGAAGAGCGAGCGCGATCCTCGCCACCGGCGCGCTCCTGCTGGGCGGCGCGGCCCTGGCGCCGATCGCCCGGGCGGACAGCGGCGGCCGGCCCGGCCCCGACCCGGACGCCGTCAAGGTGTTCCGCGCCGAGGTCACGAAACAGCAGGTACCCCTGCTCCTCGCGGCCGGCCAGGACGGACACGAATTCGGCGACGCCACCTGGAAGAACGGCAAGAGCACGGTCGAGGTCTACGTCACCGACCGGCAGGCCGGGAAACTGGAGGAACAGGGCGTCGACCTCACCGAGCACACCCTCTCCGCCAAGGCCGGGAAACGCGTCGCCGGCGCCGCGCAGGGGGTGTTCCGCCCGTACAGCGGAAAGGGCAACCTCCAGGAGGAGATCGTCCGGACGGGCGCGGCCCACCCCGGTCTCACCAAGGTCGTCTCCATCGGCAAGACCCTCAAGGGCCAGGACATCCTCGCGCTCAAACTGACCAAGGGCGCGAAGACGACCAGGGACGGCGCCAAACCGTCCGTGCTCTACATGTCCAACCAGCACGCGCGCGAGTGGATCACCCCCGAGATGACCCGGCGGCTGATGCACTACTACCTCGACCACTACGCGACCGACCGGCGCGTCAGGAAGATCGTCGACTCGACCGAACTGTGGTTCGTGCTGTCCGCCAACCCCGACGGCTACGACTACACGTTCCAGGGCGAGGACACCCGCCAGTGGCGCAAGAACCTCCGGGACGTCAACGGCGACGGCGTCATCTCCACCGGGGACGGCGTCGACCTCAACCGCAACTTCGCCTACAAATGGGGCTACGACGACGAGGGCTCGTCCCCCAACCCCACCAGCGAGACCTACCGCGGCGCGAGCCCCGGCTCCGAGCCCGAGACCAAGGCGCTCGACGCCTTCGAGAAGCGCGTCGGCTTCACGTACGGCATCAACTACCACTCCGCCGCCGAACTGCTCCTGTACGGGGTCGGCTGGCAGGTGGCGACGCCCACCCCGGACGACGTGCTCTACCGGGCGCTCGCCGGTACCCCCGGGAACTCGGCGATCCCCGGCTACCACCCGCAGGTCTCCTCGGAGCTGTACACCACCAACGGCGAGGCGGACGGGCACGCCGGGAACGTCAACGGCACGGCCATGTTCACCCCCGAGATGTCGACCTGCCAGACCGCGTCGAACCTCGACCCCGACGACGCCTGGAACGCCGCCGACTGCGCCTCCGTCTTCACCTTCCCGGACGACGAGAAGCTGATCCAGCAGGAGTTCGCGAAGAACGTCCCCTTCGCGCTCTCCGTCGCCGAGACCGCCGCCCACCCCGACCGGCCCTCCTCCTCGGTCGGCCTCGACGCCCCCGACTTCACCCCCGCCGCCTTCGCCGCCTCCTACTCCCGCGGCGCCGACCAGGAGGTCTCCGTCGTCGCCCGCAAGTCGGTGCGCGACAAGGAACTCAAGTACCGCGTCAACGGCGGCCGCACCCACGACATGGCCCTCAGGCCGTGGAAGGGCGGCGAGACCTACGGCGGCGACGACAACCTCTACTTCGACGAGTACCGCGCCAAGGTCAAGGACGGCGACCGGGGCGACAAGGTCGAGGTCTGGTTCACCGGCGAGACCAGGAACGGCAAGCGCACCTCCAGCACCCACTTCACCTACACCGTCGCCGACCGGCCCCGCGCCGACGTCCTCGTCGTCGCCGAGGAAGGCGCCACCGCCACCCAGGCACAGACCTACGTCGACGCGCTGAAGGCCAACGGCAGGAAGGCCCTCGTCTGGGACGTCGCCACCCAGGGCGCCCCCGACGCGCTCGGCGTCCTCGGCCACTTCGGCACCGTCGTCCACTACACCGGCGCCCCGCGCCCCGGCAACGCCACCCAGCTCCAACTGCGCGCCTTCCTCAACGAGGGCGGCAAGCTGGTCGAGGCCGGCGAACAGGCCGGCGGCAGCGTCGACCTCGGCGGCGGCAACCTCTCGAACGACTTCAGCCAGTACTACCTGGGCGCCTACTCCCGCACCTCCACCCCCGGCGCCAGCGGCTTCACCGGCTCGGGCCTGCTCGCCGGCGCCGGCGGAGCGCTCGGCGACGCGCCCGGCAACCCGCTGAACGCGGCGGGCACCTACGGCGTCACCTCCGACTCGCTGGCCCCCGCCCGGTACCCGCAGTTCGCCTCCAGCGCCGGAGCGGGCCGCTTCGCCGGAACCGTCAACCCGTACGGGCCCTACGCGGGCTCCTTCATGGCCGCCGCCGTCCACACCGACGACGCCTACAAGCGCCTCACCCGCACCATCGACCTCACCGGCGTCTCCGCCGCCGACCGGCCCACGCTGCGCTCCCAGCTCCTGTGGGACACCGAGCCCGGCTACGACCACGCCGTCGTGGAGATCCACACGACCGGCGCCGACGACTGGACCACGCTCCCCGAGGCGGGCGGCGCCACCACCTCCGCCGTCCCCGAGGAGTGCGAGGCCGGCTTCCTGGCCCGGGAACACCCCTGGATCCGGCACTACCTCACCGTGGACGCGGCCGGCTGCACCGCCACCGGCAGCAGCGGCTCCTGGAACAGCCTCACCGGCTCCTCCAGCGGCTGGCAGCGGGCCGACTTCGACCTGAGCGCGTACGCGGGCCGGTCCGTCGAGGTCTCCTTCAGCTACATCAGCGACCCGGGCTCCGGCGGCCACGGCCTCCTCGTCGACGACGCCTCCCTCGTCGTCGGCGGCACCGCCACCGAGACGGAGGGCTTCGAGTCCTCCTTCGGCCCCTGGTCCGTCGCCGGACCGCCCCCGGGCAGCCCGGCCGTCCTGCGCGACTGGACGCGCACCGGGGAACTGTTCACCACCTACGGAGCGGTAACCACCCGCGACACCGTGCTCCTCGGCTTCGGCCTGGAACACGTCACGGCGCCGGCCGACCGCGCGGCCCTGATCGGAAAGGCCCTCTCCGCGCTGCGAGGCTGACCCAGCGTGACGAACACATGAACAGCGTGGGTGGTCCGTACCCCTACTGGCGGGTACGGACCGCCCTGCCGTGTATGGCCCTACTCGATGTCACTCCGGAGGCCTCAGGGAGGTAGGGTCGTAGGCGGTCGGGGACATCCCATACAACTCGCCGACATCTGAGTCGGCGTACCTAACGAGGAGATCGGTTCGTGACGATCCGCGTAGGCATCAACGGCTTTGGCCGCATCGGTCGTAACTACTTCCGCGCGCTGCTGGAGCAGGGTGCTGACATCGAGATCGTGGCTGTCAACGACCTGGGTGACACCGCGACCACCGCTCACCTGCTCAAGTACGACACCATCCTGGGCCGCCTCAAGGCCGAGGTGTCGCACACCGCCGACACGATCACCGTCGACGGCCACACCATCAAGGTTCTGTCCGAGCGCAACCCCGCCGACATCCCGTGGGGCGACCTCGGCGTCGACATCGTCATCGAGTCGACGGGCATCTTCACGAAGAAGGCCGACGCCGAGAAGCACATCGCCGGCGGCGCCAAGAAGGTCCTCATCTCGGCTCCGGCCAAGGACGAGGACATCACCATCGTGATGGGCGTCAACCAGGACAAGTACGACGCGTCGAAGCACAACATCATCTCCAACGCCTCCTGCACCACCAACTGTGTGGCGCCGATGGCCAAGGTCCTCGACGAGAACTTCGGCATCGTCAAGGGCCTGATGACGACGGTCCACGCGTACACCAACGACCAGCGCATCCTGGACTTCCCGCACTCGGACCTGCGCCGCGCCCGCGCCGCCGCCGAGAACATCATCCCGACCACGACCGGTGCCGCCAAGGCCACCGCTCTGGTCCTCCCGCAGCTCAAGGGCAAGCTGGACGGCATCGCCATGCGCGTCCCGGTCCCGACCGGCTCGGCCACCGACCTCGTCGTGACCCTCCAGCGCGAGGTCACCAAGGACGAGGTCAACGCCGCGTTCAAGAAGGCCTCCGAGGACGGCGACCTCAAGGGCTACCTGGCGTACACCGAGGACCCGATCGTCTCCTCGGACATCGTCGGCGACCCGGCCTCCTGCACCTTCGACTCCTCCCTGACCATGGTCCAGGAGGGCAACTCGGTGAAGATCCTCGGCTGGTACGACAACGAGTGGGGCTACTCCAACCGCCTCGTCGACCTCACGGTCTTCGTCGGCGGCCGGCTCTAAGACCCGGAGCAGGCAACTCGATGTGAGACAGGGCCCGGGCAGCGCAGAGCCGCGCTGTCCGGGCCCTGTGCCGCGTACCGATCGGTCCGCCCTCCCGGATCCGAAGAGCCTTCCTAGGAGACCTTTCATGAAGACGATCGACGAACTTCTCGCCGAGGGCGTGGACGGAAAGCGGGTCTTCGTCCGCGCCGACCTCAACGTGCCGCTGGCCGACGGCCTCATCACCGACGACGGCCGCATCCGCGCCGTGCTGCCCACCGTCAAGGCGCTCGCCGACGCCGGCGCCAAGGTGATCGTCGCCTCGCACCTGGGCCGCCCCAAGGGCGCCCCGGACCCCGCCTTCTCCCTGCTCCAGCCCGCCGAGCGGCTCGGTGAACTGCTGGGCGCGCCGGTCGCGTTCGCGCAGGACACCGTCGGCCCCGCCGCCCACGACGCCGTGAACGGCCTGGAGCCCGGCCAGGTCGCCGTCATCGAGAACCTCCGCTTCAACCCCGGCGAGACCTCCAAGGACGACACCGAGCGAGGCGAGTTCGCCGACCGGCTCGCGGCCCTCGCGGACGTCTACGTGGGCGACGGCTTCGGCGCCGTGCACCGCAAGCACGCCTCCGTGTACGACCTCCCGGCCCGTCTGCCGCACTACGCCGGCTACCTCATCGCCACCGAGGTCGGCGTCCTGAAGAAGCTCACCGACGACGTCGAGCGCCCCTACGTGGTCGCCCTCGGCGGTTCCAAGGTCTCCGACAAGCTCGCCGTCATCGACGAACTGCTCGGCAAGGCCGACCGGCTCCTCATCGGCGGCGGCATGGCCTTCACCTTCCTCAAGGCGAAGGGCTACGAGATCGGCGCCTCCCTGGTCCAGGACGACCAGTTGCCCGCCGTCACCGAGTACGTGGAGCGCGCCGAGAAGAACGGCGTCGAACTGGTCGTCCCGGTCGACGTCGTCACCGCGACCGAGTTCCCGGACCTGAAGACGAAGGCCCCCTCCCACCCCACCACCGTCGCCGCGGACGCCATCCCGGCCGACCAGATGGGTCTCGACATCGGTCCCGAGACCGGTGCCCTGTACGCCTCGAAGCTCGCCGACGCCGCCACCGTCTTCTGGAACGGCCCCATGGGCGTCTTCGAGCACCCCGACTACGCCGAGGGCACCAAGGCGGTCGCCCAGGCCCTCGTCGACTCCCCGGCCTTCACGGTCGTCGGCGGTGGCGACTCCGCCGCCGCCGTGCGCACCCTGGGCTTCGACGAGAAGGCATTCGGCCACATCTCGACCGGCGGCGGCGCCTCCCTCGAATACCTCGAGGGCAAGACGCTCCCCGGCCTCGCCGCACTGGAGGACTGACCTAGATGAGCACGCGCACGCCGCTGATGGCGGGCAACTGGAAGATGAACCTCAACCACCTCGAGGCCATCGCGCACGTCCAGAAGCTCGCCTTCGCCCTGGCGGACAAGGACTACGAGGCCTGCGAGGTCGCCGTCCTGCCGCCCTTCACCGACCTGCGCTCCGTGCAGACCCTGGTCGACGGCGACAAGCTCAAGATCAAGTACGGTGCCCAGGACCTCTCGGCCCACGACTCCGGCGCCTACACCGGCGAGATCTCCGGCTCGATGCTGGCCAAGCTGAAGTGCACGTACGTGGCGGTCGGCCACTCCGAGCGCCGCCAGTACCACGCCGAGACCGACGAGATCGTGAACGCCAAGGTCAAGGCCGCCTACAAGCACGGTCTGACCCCGATCCTGTGCGTCGGCGAGGAGCTGGAGGTCCGCGAGGCGGGCAACCATGTCTCCCACACGCTCGCGCAGGTCGAGGGCGGTCTCAAGGACCTCCCGGCCGAGCAGGCCGAGTCCGTCGTGATCGCCTACGAGCCCGTGTGGGCCATCGGCACCGGCAAGGTCTGCGGCGCCGACGACGCCCAGGAGGTCTGCGCCGCGATCCGCGCCAAGCTGGCCGAGCTGTACTCCCCGGAGCTGGCCGAGCGGGTCCGCATCCAGTACGGCGGCTCGGTCAAGGCCGGGAACGTCGCCGAGATCATGGCGAAGGCCGACATCGACGGCGCCCTGGTCGGCGGCGCCTCGCTCGACGCCGACGAGTTCGTCAAGATCGTCCGGTTCCGCGACCAGTAAGTATGCGGTAGCGGCGATTCGTCGTACCCTTGCGGGGGTCTGGTGCCCTGGTGCCGGGCCCCCGTCGTCCATCCAGTTCCGAGGAAGTTGGTCCAGCCGTGGTTTTGGGGTTCTCGATCGCCCTGATCGTCTTCAGCCTGCTGCTGATGCTGCTCGTGCTGATGCACAAGGGAAAGGGCGGCGGCCTGTCCGACATGTTCGGTGGCGGCATGCAGTCGTCCGTCGGTGGTTCCTCGGTCGCCGAGCGCAACCTCGACCGCATCACCGTGGTGCTCGGCCTGCTCTGGTTCGCGTGCATCGTCGTGCTCGGCATCCTCATGAAGATCAACAACTGAGCGTCCGTCGGCATCGGCACCGCACCACAACTGCACATCACGCAAGCACATCGCGCACGTAAAGCCCCATGTCCGGTACGCGCCCCCAAGCGCCGCCTATCATGGGGCTTGCGTCTAGGGGTGGGGAGGTAACTCCAATCACTGGACGCGCGTTGGGCCTTACGTAGACTGAGGCGCTCGCAGCGAAGCGTCACGCCGACTCGCTTCGCGGCACCATCACGCAGGGAGTTACGACCGTGGCAAGTGGCAACGCGATCCGAGGAAGCCGGGTCGGGGCGGGGCCGATGGGCGAGGCCGAGCGTGGCGAGTCCGCGCCGCGGCTGCGCATCTCCTTCTGGTGCTCCAACGGGCACGAGACGCAGCCCAGCTTCGCCAGCGACGCGCAGGTCCCCGACACCTGGGACTGCCCGCGCTGCGGCTTCCCCGCAGGACAGGACCGGGACAACCCGCCGGACCCGCCGCGCACCGAGCCCTACAAGACGCACCTCGCGTACGTACGGGAGCGGCGCAGCGACGCGGACGGCGAGGCGATCCTCGCCGAGGCGCTCGCCAAACTGCGGGGCGAGATCTAGGAGTTGAGAACCGGCCGGGCACCCAGGTGCCTGGCCGGACTCGTCTCCGGACGACCCACCGGCCGGGGCCCGCCCCGTCGCCGGTGTTCGCCGTGCTCACGCCGATGTGGCAGTGCGGCCGCCGTGCGCACGCCGACGTGGCAGTGCGGCCCCGGTTTCCTCGCCTTGCCTTCGCCCTCCCTTCGCCTTCGCCGTCACCGCACTGACACCGGCGGGCCGGCGGGACGTATCTGTTGTTGCGCCGGTGGACGGCGTGACGTCGGCTCATGTCCAGGCCTGATCAATTAGGTTGGGACCGGCAGCGGGGCACAGCAGGCAAGCGCACACGCAGGAAGAAGGCGGAAGTCCCAGATGAACGCAGACAGCCGTACCCGGCTCAACCAGACACCCGAGTGGACCGCTCTCGCCAAGCACCGCGAGGACCTTGAGGGCACTCACCTGCGCGACCTGTTCGCCGCCGACCCCGGCCGCGCCGAACGCTATGTCGTGCGGGTCGGTGACCTGCACATCGACTACTCCAAGCATCTGGTCACGGACGAGACGCTCGCCCTGCTGCGGGAACTCGCCTCCGCGACGGATGTGTTCGGGTTGCGGGACGCGATGTTCCGGGGTGAGAAGATCAACACGACGGAGGGGCGGGCGGTGCTGCACACCGCGTTGCGGGCGCCGTCGGACGCGGTCGTGGAGGTCGACGGGGAGAACGTGGTGCCGGCCGTGCACGCGGTCCTGGACAAGATGGCGGGTTTCGCGGCGCGGGTGCGTTCGGGTGAGTGGACCGGTCACACGGGGCGGCCGATCCGCAATGTGGTGAACATCGGCATCGGCGGTTCGGACCTGGGTCCGGCGATGGCCTACGAGGTGCTGCGCCCGTTCACCGACCGGGGTCTTGTGCTGCGGTTCGTGTCGAACGTGGACGGGGCGGATCTCCACGAGGCGTTGCGGGGGCTTGATCCGGCGGAGACGCTGTTCGTCATCGCGTCGAAGACGTTCACCACGATCGAGACGATCACGAATGCCACCTCGGCGCGGGAGTGGCTGCTGGCGGGGCTGAAGGCGGGTCCGGAGGCGGTGGCGCGGCATTTCGTGGCGTTGTCGACGAATGCGGGGAAGGTCGCCGATTTCGGGATCGACACGGCGAACATGTTCGGGTTCTGGGACTGGGTGGGGGGCCGGTACTCGTTCGACTCGGCGATCGGTCTGTCGTTGATGATTGCGATCGGTCCGGACCGGTTCCGGGAGATGCTGGACGGTTTCCGTCTGGTGGACGAGCATTTCCGTACCGCTCCGGCGGAGGCCAACGCTCCGTTGATTCTGGGGTTGTTGGGGATCTGGTACGGGAACTTCCATGACGCGCAGTCGCACGCGGTGTTGCCGTACTCGCATTATCTGTCGCGGTTCACGGCGTATCTGCAGCAGTTGGACATGGAGTCCAATGGCAAGTCGGTGGACCGGCAGGGGCGTGCGGTGGCGTGGCAGACGGGTCCGGTGGTGTGGGGGACGCCGGGGACCAACGGGCAGCACGCGTACTACCAGTTGATCCATCAGGGCACGAAGCTGATCCCGGCGGACTTCATCGGGTTCGCGAATCCGGTGGGTGAGCTGAGCGGGACGCTGAAGGGCCAGCACGATCTGCTGATGGCGAACTTCTTCGCCCAGACGCAGGCTTTGGCGTTCGGGAAGACGCCGGAGGAGGTGCGGGCGGAGGGAGTGCCGGAGGAACTGGTCGCGCACAAGACGTTCCGCGGTGACCATCCCACCACCACGATCCTCGCCGGTGAGCTGACGCCGTCGGTACTGGGCCAGTTGATCGCCCTGTACGAGCACAAGGTGTTCGTCCAGGGCGCGGTGTGGAACATCGACTCCTTCGACCAGTGGGGCGTCGAACTCGGCAAGGTCCTCGCCAAACGCATCGAACCCGCCCTCACGGAGGGCGCCGAGGTGCCGGGGCTGGACGAGTCGACCAAGGCCTTGGTCGCCACGTACCGGGAGCTGCGCGGGCGTTGAGCCCGACCGGCACATGACCGGGAACGCCGAACGCCGAGTCTGAACGCCGAACGCGGAGTCTGAACGCCGAATGCCGGAGAAACGGGAGGTCCGTTTCTCCGGCATTCGGCGTTCGTGCCGGTCAGCCCGGTCAGCCCGGTCAGCCCGCTCAGTCCCGTCAGGCCGAGGCCGGCGGGTACAGCGAGCGGGGGAGCTGGGAGGCAGCCGCCGCGTCCAGCAGCCACAGGGTGCGGGAGCGTCCCTGGGCACCCGCCGCCGGGGCCTGGATCTCACCCGCTCCGGACAGGGCGATGGCGGCGGCCTCCGCCTTGTCCTCGCCGGCCGCGAGCAGCCACACCTCACGGGCCGAGCGGATCGCGGGCAGGGTCAGCGAGATCCGGGTCGGCGGCGGCTTGGGCGCACCGTGCACGCCGACCACCGTCCGCTCCGTCTCCCGCACCGCGGGCAGCTCTGGGAAGAGCGAGGCGACATGGGTGTCCGGGCCGACACCCAGCATCAGGACGTCAAACTCCGGCACCGCGCCGTGGTTCTCCGGTCCCGCCGCCTTGGCCAGCTCCGCCGCGTACGCCTCCGCCGCCGCCTCGACGTCGTCGCCGTAGGGACCGTCGGAGGCGGGCATCGGGTGCACCCGTGCCGGGTCCAGCGGTACCGCGTCGAGAAGGGCCGCGCGGGCCTGGGTGTCGTTGCGTTCGGGGTCGCCCTCGGGCAGATAGCGCTCGTCGCCCCACCACAGGTCGAGGTGGGCCCAGTCGACGGCGTCCCTGGCGGGCGCGGCGGCGAGCGCGGCGAGGAGTCCGTTGCCGTTGCGTCCGCCGGTGAGCACGACCGAGGCGTAGCCGCGCGAGGCCTGCGCGTCGACGATCTTCGTGATCAGGCGGGCCGCCGCGGCCTGCGCCATCAGTTCCTTGTCGCGGTGGACGACGAGCTGGGGAGTGTTCACTCGGCGGCCGCCTTCTTCGCCGGAGCCTTCTTGGCGGGTGCCTTCTTCGCCGCTCCGCCCGACGCGGTCCGCTTGGCGGCGGACGCCGTCGCCGTCTTCTTCGCCGGGGCCGCCGCGGTCTTGCGGGCGGCCGGTGCCGTCCTGGTGGCCGTCCGCGTCCCGCCCGAGGAACTCTCCAGCGCGGATTCGGCGGACTCGGACTCCGCGTTCAGCCGGTCCACGCCGTAGCGCAGGGCCGAGGCGTAGGTGTCGTCCGGGTCGAGCCGGCGCAGTTCCTCCGCCATCAGCTCGGCCGTCTCGCGGCGTTTGAGCGCCACCGCGCGGTCGGGCTGTCCCTCGATGGAGAGGGTGGCGAGGGAGCCGTCGGCGCGGTCCAGGACGATCGGGCCGCAGGTCGTGTCCATCCGCACCGCGGTGAGCCCCGGCCCCGCCGACAGCGAGCGCTTGACGGGAACGTCGAGCCGGTCCGCGAGCCACATCGCCAGCAGCTCACAGCTCGGGTTGAACTCCTCGCCCTCCACCTCGACCGCGGCCACGTCGCAGACGACCTGGTCGAGAGCCGCGGCCAGCATCGAACGCCAGGGTGTGATGCGCGTCCACGACAGGTCGGTGTCGCCGGGGGTGTAGGCGTCGGCCCGGGCGTTCAGCTCCCGGATCGGGGACTCGGCGGCGTAGGTGTCGGTCACGCGGCGCTGGGCGAGCGCGCCGAGCGGGTCCTTCGCCGGGTCGAGCGGCGCGTTCACCGGCCACCAGACGACGACGGGCGCGTCCGGCAGCAGCAGCGGCAGCACCACCGACTGGGCGTGGTTGATCACCTCGCCGTACAGGCGCAGCACCACCGTCTCGCCGGTGCCGGCCTCCGCGCCGAGCCGCACCTCGGCGTCGAGGCGCGAGGTCGTGCGGTCGCGGGGGGAGCGGGAGACGCGCTTGATGACCACGAGGGTGCGCGAGGGGTGCTCGCGCGAGGCGTCGTTCGCGGCCTTCAGCGCGTCGTAGGCGTTCTCCTCGTCGGTGACGATGACGAGGGTGAGCACCATGCCGACGGCGGGGGTGCCGATGGCGCGGCGGCCCTGCACCAGCGCTTTGTTGATCTTGCTGGCCGTGGTGTCGGTGAGATCGGTCTTCATGGGCGACGCCAGCTCCGTCCGTCTCGTTCGAGCATTTCGTCGGCCTCGACGGGACCCCAGGTGCCGGACGCGTACTGCGCGGGCTTGCCGTGCTTGTCCCAGTACCGCTCGATCGGGTCGAGGATCTTCCAGGACAGCTCGACCTCCTCGGTGCGCGGGAAGAGGTTGGAGTCGCCGAGCAGGACGTCGAGGATCAGCCGCTCGTACGCCTCCGGGCTGGACTCGGTGAACGACTCGCCGTAGGCGAAGTCCATCGAGACGTCCCGGATCTCCATCGAGGTGCCGGGCACCTTGGAGCCGAAGCGGACGGTGACGCCCTCGTCGGGCTGGACGCGGAACACGATCGCGTTCTGGCCCAGCTCCTCGGTCGCCGTGTGGTCGAAGGGGGAGTGCGGGGCGCGCTGGAAGACGACCGCGATCTCGGTGACCCGGCGCCCCAGCCGCTTGCCGGTGCGCAGGTAGAAGGGGACGCCCGCCCAGCGGCGGTTGTCCACCTCGACCTTGATCGCGGCGAACGTGTCGGTCTTCGACTTGGGGTCGATACCGTCTTCCTGGAGATAGCCGACGACCTTCTCGCCGCCCTGCCAGCCGGCCGCGTACTGGCCGCGGACCGTGTCCTTGCCCAGGTCCTTGGGCAGCTTGGCGGCGCCGAGCACCTTGGTCTTCTCCGCGGCGAGCGCGTCCGCGTCGAAGGACGAGGGCTCCTCCATCGCGGTCAGCGCCATGAGCTGGAGCAGGTGGTTCTGGATGACGTCACGGGCGGCGCCGATGCCGTCGTAGTAGCCGGCCCGGCCGCCGATGCCGATGTCCTCGGCCATGGTGATCTGCACGTGGTCCACGAAGGACCGGTTCCAGATCGGCTCGAACATGGTGTTGGCGAAGCGGAGCGCCAGGATGTTCTGGACGGTCTCCTTGCCGAGGTAGTGGTCGATACGGAAGACCTGGTCCGGGGCGAACACCTCGTGCACGATCGCGTTCAGTTCCTCGGCCGACTTCAGGTCGTGGCCGAAGGGCTTCTCGATGACCGCGCGGCGCCAGGAGCCGTTCGACTGCTCGGCGAGCTTGTGCTTCTTGAGCTGCTTGATGACCACCGGGAACGCGGACGGTGGCACCGACAGGTAGAAGGCGAAGTTGCCGCCCGTGCCCTGCGCCTTGTCCAGCTCCTCGATGGTGGAGCGCAGCCGGTCGAAGGCGTCGTCGTCGTCGAAGGTGCCCTGGACGAAGCGCATGCCCTGCACGAGCTGCTGCCAGACCTCCTCGCGGAACGGCGTGCGCGCGTGCTCCTTGACCGCGTCGTGGACCTCCTGCGCGAAGTCCTCGTCGGCCCACTCGCGCCGGGCGAAGCCGACCAGGGAGAAGCCCGGCGGCAGCAGACCCCGGTTGGCGAGGTCGTACACCGCGGGCATCAGCTTTTTACGTGACAAATCGCCCGTGACGCCGAAGATGACCAGGCCCGACGGCCCCGCGATACGCGGGAGCCGTCGGTCTGCGGGGTCACGCAGCGGATTGCTGCTCGACAAGGTTTCAGCCCTCCGAAGGGGCGAGGCGCTTCAGCTCCGCCTCGGTCGACTTGAGCAGGTCGTTCCAGGACGCCTCGAACTTCTCGACGCCCTCGTCCTCCAGGAGCTGGACCACGTCGTCGTAGGCGATGCCGAGCTTCTCGACGGCGTCGATCTCGGCCCGGGCCTGCTCGTACGTGCCGGCGATGGTGTTGCCGGTGATCGAGCCGTGGTCGTCGGTGGCCTCCAGGGTGGCCTCCGGCATGGTGTTCACGGTGTTGGGCGCGACCAGCTCGTCGACGTACAGGGTGTCCTTGTACGCCGGGTCCTTGACGCCCGTCGAGGCCCACAGCGGGCGCTGCTTGTTGGCCCGCGCCTTGTCCAGCGCGGCCCAGCGGTCGGAGGAGAAGACCTCCTCGTACGCCTCGTAGGCGAGCCGGGCGTTCGCCAGCGCCGCCTTGCCGCGGGCGGCCTTCGCCTCGGGGGTGCCGAGGGCGTCGAGCCGCTTGTCGATCTCGGTGTCCACGCGGGACACGAAGAAGGACGCCACGGAGTGGATCTTGGAGAGGTCCAGGCCGCGCTCCTTGGCCTTCTCCAGACCCGCGAGGTAGGCGTCCATGACCGCGCGGTAGCGCTCCAGCGAGAAGATCAGCGTCACGTTGACGCTGATACCGAGGCCGATGACCTCGGTGATCGCCGGCAGACCCGCCTTGGTGGCCGGGATCTTGATGAGCGTGTTGGGGCGGTCGACCAGCCAGGCGAGCTGCTTGGCCTCGGCGACCGTCGCCTTCGTGTTGTGGGCGAGCCGCGGGTCGACCTCGATCGAGACCCGGCCGTCCTGGCCGCCGGTCGCGTCGAAGACGGGCCGCAGGATGTCGGCGGCGTCGCGGACGTCCGCCGTGGTGATCATGCGGATGGCTTCCTCGACGGTGACCTCACGGGCCGCGAGGTCGGACAGCTGCTGGTCGTAGCCGTCGCCCTGGGAGATCGCCTTCTGGAAGATCGACGGGTTGGTGGTGACGCCCACGACGTGCTGCTGGTCGATCAGTTCCGCGAGGTTGCCGGACGTGATCCGCTTGCGGGACAGGTCGTCCAGCCAGATCGCGACGCCTTCCTCGGAGAGGCGCTTGAGTGCGTCTGTCATGGAAATTGCATCTCCTACGTGTCGTATGTCGGCGTCAGCGCTGGGCTGCTGCGATCGATTCCCGGGCGGCTTCGGCGACGTGCTCGGCAGTGAAACCGAACTCGGCGAACAGCGTCTTGGCGTCGGCCGAAGCGCCGAAGTGCTCCAGCGAAACAATCCGTCCGGCGTCCCCGACGAAGCGGTGCCAGGTGAGACCGATACCGGCCTCCACCGAGACACGCGCCCTCACCGACGGCGGCAGGACGCTGTCCCGGTACCCCTGGTCCTGCTCGTCGAACCACTCCACGCACGGCATGGACACAACCCGGGTCGGGATACCCGCGGCCTGGAGCTGCTCACGCGCCTCCACCGCCACGTGCACCTCGGAGCCGGTGCCGATGAGAATGACCTCCGGCGTCCCGCCCTCGGCCTCGAACAGCACGTACCCGCCCTTGGCGGCGTCCTCGTTCGCGTCGTACGTCGGCACGCCCTGGCGGGTCAGCGCGAGGCCGTGCGGGGCGCCCTTGCCGTAGACCTTCGTGTAGCGCTTGAGGATCTCGCGCCAGGCGATCGTGGTCTCGTTGGCGTCGGCCGGGCGGACGACGTTCAGGCCCGGGATGGCCCGCAGCGAGGCCAGGTGCTCGACCGGCTGGTGGGTCGGGCCGTCCTCGCCGAGGCCGATCGAGTCGTGCGTCCACACGTAGGTGACCGGCAGGTGCATCAGGGCCGACAGGCGGACCGAGTTGCGCATGTAGTCGGAGAACACCAGGAAGGTGCCGCCGTAGACCCGCGTGTTGCCGTGCAGGGTGATGCCGTTCATCTCCGCGGCCATGGAGTGCTCGCGGATGCCGAAGTGCACGGTGCGGCCGTACGGGTCGGCCTCCGGGAGCGGGTTGTCCGCCGGGAGGAACGAGCTGGTCTTGTCGATCGTCGTGTTGTTCGAGCCGGCCAGGTCGGCGGAGCCGCCCCACAGCTCGGGGATGACCGGGCCGAGAGCCTGGAGCACCTTGCCGGACGCGGCACGGGTGGCGACGCTCTTGCCCGTCTCGAACGCGGGAAGGTGCTCCTCCCAGCCGGCGGGCAGCTCGGTCGCGGCGATCCGGTCGTACTCGGCGGCGCGCTCCGGGTTCGCGGTGCGCCAGGCGGCGTAGCCCTTCTCCCACTCGGCGCGGGCCTCGCGGCCGCGGTCGAGGGCCTGGCGGGTGTGCGCGAGGACCTCCTCGGCGACGTCGAAGGACTTGTCCGGGTCGAAGCCGAGGACCCGCTTGGTGGCGGCCACCTCGTCGGCGCCGAGCGCCGAGCCGTGCGCGGCCTCGGTGTTCTGCGCGTTCGGGGCGGGCCAGGCGATGATCGAGCGCATCGCGATGAACGACGGCCGGTCCGTCACCTTCTTCGCGGCCTCGATGGCGTCGTAGAGGGCGTTCGGGTCGAGGTCGCCGTCCGGCTTCGGGGCGACCCGCTGGACGTGCCAGCCGTACGCCTCGTAGCGCTTGACGGTGTCCTCGGAGACCGCGGTCTCCGTGTCGCCCTCGATCGAGATGTGGTTGTCGTCCCACAGCAGGATCAGGTTGCCGAGCTTCTGGTGCCCGGCCATCGAGGACGCCTCCGCGGAGATGCCCTCCTGGAGGCAGCCGTCACCGGCGATCGCGAAGATGAAGTGGTCGAAGGGAGACTCGCCCTGCGCGGCCTCCGGGTCGAACAGGCCGCGCTCGTAGCGGGAGGCCATCGCCATGCCCACGGCGTTGGCGACACCCTGGCCGAGCGGGCCGGTCGTGGTCTCCACACCGGGGGTGTGCCCGTACTCCGGGTGGCCCGGCGTCCTGCTGCCCCAGGTCCGGAAGGCTTCGAGGTCCGCCAGCTCCAGGCCGAACCCGGCCAGGTAGAGCTGCGTGTAGAGGGTCAGGGACGAGTGGCCCGCGGACAGCACGAAGCGGTCGCGTCCCACCCAGTCCGGGTCCGCCGGGTCATGGCGCATCACCTTCTGGAAGAGGGTGTACGCGACGGGCGCGAGGCTCATGGCCGTACCGGGATGGCCGTTTCCGACCTTCTGTACGGCATCGGCGGCCAGGACGCGGGCGGTGTCGACGGCCCGCTGGTCCAACTCGGTCCACTCGAGGTCTGTGGTGGTCGGCTTGGTGCTCACCCTGGGTCAGGGCTCCTCTCCACATGTCACACATGTCGAATTGCCGGTGCACTGGAAGCCCCGGCCGTTGTCGAGCCTACCCCCGTAAGTACGTGCGTTTTTTCGAGTCATTCCAGACTGCCGGGACTCTTCGGGATCCGCCTCCCGACTGGTCCGTTCCATGTTCGACACGTGAATACGGACCTGCTCGTCCGAGTGCTCAATCGAGTGCCCGAGGGCTCTTCCAGCGCCGCCCGCCAACACGAGCCCACCCCCGCGAATGCCGGGGTCTGGGCAACGTCTACAGTGGCGTGGTACGCGCGAGCCTTTACGGGGAGTTCACACCCCGGGGCTTGCTGGGATGTCTCTGTCAGGGGTGTGCGTGACGGCCGTCGAATCCCGTCCAGCCGGTGTGCTCGGGACGAGCAGCAGCCGGGGTCAGCGGCCAGTCGGGGCCCGTGTCAAGGCGTTCGTGGCACTGACCAAGCCGCGAATCATCGAACTGCTGCTGATCACCACCGTTCCAGTGATGTTCCTGGCCCAGCAGGGTGTGCCCGATCTGAAGCTGGTGCTCCTCACCTGCCTCGGCGGCTACCTCTCCGCGGGCGGCGCCAACGCGCTGAACATGTACATCGACCGCGACATCGACGCCCTCATGGAGCGCACCTCGCAGCGCCCCCTGGTGACCGGCATGGTCAGCCCCCGTGAGTGCCTCGCCTTCGGCGTCAGTCTGGCGGTCGTCTCGACGCTGCTGTTCGGCCTCACCGTCAACTGGCTGTCCGCCTGGCTGTCGCTCGGAGCGCTCCTCTTCTACGTCGTCGTCTACACGATGATCCTCAAGCGCCGTACGTCGCAGAACATCGTCTGGGGCGGCATCGCCGGCTGTCTGCCGGTGCTGATCGGCTGGTCGTCGGTCACCAACTCCATGTCGTGGGCGCCGGTCATCCTCTTCCTCGTCATGTTCTTCTGGACGCCGCCGCACTACTGGCCGCTGTCCATGAAGGTGAAGGACGACTACGCCCGCGTGGGCGTGCCCATGCTGCCGGTCGTCGCGAGCAACAAGGTCGTCGCCCGCCAGATCGTCATCTACAGCTGGGTGATGGTCGCGGTCTCGCTGCTGCTCACCCCGCTCGGCTACACCGGCTGGTTCTACACCGTGGTCGCGCTCGGCGCGGGCGGGTTCTGGCTGTGGGAGGCGCACGGGCTGCAAAGCCGCGCCAAGGCCGAGGTCACCGGCGGCAAGCTCAAGGAGATGCGGCTCTTCCACTGGTCGATCACCTATGTGTCGATCCTCTTCGTCGCCGTCGCGGTGGACCCCTTCCTGCGCTAGACGCGTCGTCGTCCTCCGACGCGTCGTCGTCCTACGACGGGCGGGGTCCGTGGCCAAGGCCACCGGGCCCCCCCCGGGGCCATTTTTTTTACCCAGGGGTGACGAACTAATATTTGAGAAAACCAGCGAAACGACGACTACCCCACCCCCG
>NZ_JBEYFY010000012.1:0-162033 GCF_040703595.1 Streptomyces sp. NPDC007084 | reverse complement strand
GGCGCCCCCGCCGGAGGCCGGTCTCGCCGCCTCCTGGTCCCGGCCGCGCGCCGGGGTGAACGGCGCGGACCTCGCGCCCACGGTCGCCCCGCCCGTCGCGCCACCCGCCGCCCCGGACGCGCCCGCGGGCTGGCGTCCCTGGCGTTTCCGCATGTCGAACGACGTCTGGGGCACCCCCTCGGTCGCCGATGACCTCGTCTACGTCACCTCCTTCGAGGTGCACGCCCTCGACGTGGCGACCGGCCGCCGCCGCTTCAAGACGCGTGACGTGGCCTGGTCGATGGCCGTCGCGGACGGCCGGATCCACGCCTCGGACGGGCCGACGCTGTTCGCGCTCGACGCCCGCGAGGGCACCGACCTGTGGCGGCTGTCCACGGACGCCTGGGTCTACTCCCTCAAGGCCGACCGGGGCACGGTCGTCACCGGCACCCGCGGCGGCGGCGTCCAGGCGTGGGAGGCCTCCAACGGGCGGAAACTCTGGGAGATCACCGGCGCCCAGACGGACTTCGAGTCCCCGGAGGCCGGCCCGTCCGTCCACGAGGGCACGGTCTACGTCTGGAAGGACGCCCGGCTGCGCGCGCTGGACGCCCGTACCGGCGAGGAGCGCTGGACCTACCCCATCGGCGACGCGGCCTCCTGCGGCGGCGTGCCGGTGCGGATCACCCACGCCCCCGACGGCTACGCGTACATCTCGGCCGGCACCCGGGTGCTCGCCGTCGACGTGGCGAGCGGCCGGGTCCGCTGGCACTTCGAGGCGCCGGCCGTCTTCCTCAGCCCGCCCACCTTCGCGCCGGGCCCCGCCGTGACGGGCGGCGGCGTCTACCTCGCCGACTACCTGGGCACGGTGTACGCCCTCGACGCCACCGACGGCCGCGACCGCTGGCGCATCGCCACCGAGTCCCGCGCCTCCGTCGACCCCGTCCTGGTCGCCGCGGGCCACGTCCACGTGGGCAGCGGCAAGGGCCTGTACACGCTGGACGCGGTGACCGGCACCCCCAAGTGGCGCTTCCAGGCGGGCGGCGACCTGGTCGGCGCCCCCGCGGTCGCCGAGGGCCGGATCCACTTCGGCTCGACGGACCACCTGCTGTACACGCTGAAGGCCGACGACGGACGGCTGCGCTGGAAGCTGGCGACCGGCGGCGAGATCACCGGCGCCCCCGTCGTCAAGGACGGTGTCGTGTACGCGTGCAGCAAGGACCGCTGTGTGTACGCGCTGGACGCGGAGAAGGGCACCGGGACGGCCCGTACGACGTGAGGCCTCGCCGGTCCCACCCGTCCCGTGTCGCCGGGGACCCGTGTGCCGCCGGTGGCTGTGGCAACCCCTCACCGGGGCTGACGCGCCCGCCACGGTAACCTGATGGCATGTACACGCGGGGGTGCACGCTCAGGTTCACGGCGGTCTCGGTGCTGGTGGTGCTGGCACTGACCGGTTTCTCGACGGGGCGGCACGGCAGCCGCAGCCATCACAGCGGCGGTGGTGGCGGCGGGTGCAGCAGCTCCCGCCAGGACCACGACAGTTCGTCGTCCTCGTCGTCCTCGTCGGGCGGCGGCTCCTACGGACATGGCTCGTACGGCGGGAGTTCGTCCACCAGCGACCCGTACGACAGCCCGACCGGCGACACGTACGGCTCCGGCACGAGCGGCGACGGCGGGGCGAGCGGCACGGGCGGCACGTACCGTTCCCGGCCGACCCACCGTTCCACCTCCACCTCCACCTCCTCCTCCGGCACCGCCCGGGCCCTGAAGGACGGCACGGCGGTGCTCAAGCGCTGCGCGAGCACGGCGGACCCGTACACGACCGTCGAGGTCCGCAACCCCAACGGGCGCGAGGCCCTCTTCACCGTGAAGGTCGGCTACAAGGACGCCACCGGCCGTACCCTGGCCGACGCCACCAGCCAGGTGTCGGTACCCGCGAAGGGCAGGGCGAGCCTGCGGATCGCCGCCGCCGGTACGGGCGTCGTGGACCGGATCGACCACTGCGCGGTCGACCCCCGGGCCACCGCCGACCGGTGAGCTGAGCGGCCCTCACCGCGTGCGGAACCCGCCCGGGCGCCGTCCCGCGAACAGCTCCGCCTGCCGCTCGCCCGGCAGATTGCCGAGCGAGACGAGCTGCGGGGCATGCGCGAGAGCCGCCGCGCGGGTGGCCTCCTGCGCCTGCCAGAGCGCCCGTACGGTGCCCTGGACGGCGTCCGCCGGATAGGACGCGATGACGGTCGCGCAGGCCACGGCCGCCGCCAACGCCCCGCCGGGAGCGGTGAGTTCGGAGACCAGGCCGACCTCGTAGGCGCGCCGGGCGGAGATCCGTTCGGCGGTGCCCATCAGCGCCATCCGGGCCACCTCCCCGAACGGCATGCGCTGCGCGAGGTACACCGACTCGTACGCGCTGACCATGCCGTACGTGGTGTGCGGGTCGAAGAAGGCGGCCTCCTCGTCGGCGACCACGAACTCGGCCTCCCCGAGCAGATAGAAGGCGCCGCCGCACGCCATCCCGTTCACGGCGGCGATCACCGGCTTCCACAGGTCGTTCGCCTTCGGCCCGATCGTGGCGAGCGGGTCGTCCACCATGTACGGCGAGGAGGGCTGCGGCACGGTCGCGTCCCGGTCGACGCCGGTGCAGAAGGCCCGCGTCCCGGCGCCGGTCACGACGACCGCCCGTACGGTGTCGTCGTAGCGCAACGCCCGCCAGGTGGCGGCGAGTTCGGCGGCTGTTTCCAGGTCGACGGCGTTCAGCCGGCGGGGCCGGTCGAGGGTGAGGACGGCGACGCCGGTGTCCGCGTCGACGGCGATGCGCAGACCGTGCTCCCGGTGCCCGCCGGGCGCCCCGCGGTCGCCGTTCCCGCTCACGCCCGCTCCAGGACCCAGCGCGGTACGGTCACGCCGTTCACCTCGGCGAACACCGCCTGCACCCGGGCGCCGATCCGGATGCGGTCCGGGGCGACGGAGTTGAGGGGCGCACCGGGGCCGCTCACCAGGTTGCCGACCAGCCGGACGCGGGGCGCGTCGGCCAGTTCCACGACGATCGCGTTGTACCCGGCCAGCGCCGCGTAGGCGGGCAGGAGCGGCGGATGCGGCACGACGTACGACCAGATCCTGCCCCGGCCGCTCATCGCCCGCCAGGTGCTCGCGAAGGAGTGGCAGTGCGGGCAGCAGGGGCGGGGCGGGAAGCGGAGTTCGCCGCAGTCGGCGCAGTCCTGGACGCGCAGTTCGCCCCGGGCGGCGTACTCCCAGAAGGGCGCGCCGTCGTCGTCCGGAACGGGGGAGAGCAGGGGCTCCTCGGGGGAGGGCGGGGGCTCCTCGCGAGAGGGCGCGGACCCGTTGGGGGAGGGGGAGGAACCTTGGGCGGAGGGGGACGGCCGGTGCATCTCAACTCCTCAGCAGCAGTGCGGAGGTGGGGACCCCTTCCCCCGCCGTGACCAGGCAGGTCGCCGCACCCGGCACCTGCGCCGTGCTCGTGCCGCGCAACTGCTTCACACCCTCGTTGATGAGGTTGAAGCCGTGCACATAGGCCTCGCTGAGCCCGCCGCCGCCGGTGTTCAGCGGCAGCCGGCCGCCGATCTCCAGGGCGCCGCCCTCGGTGAAAGCCGCGCCCTCGCCGCGTCCGCAGAAGCCGTAGCCCTCCAGGGAGAGCGGGACGAGCGGGGTGAACGCGTCGTAGATCTGCGCCACGTCGACGTCCTCGGGCGTGAAGTCGGCGTGTTTCCACAGGTGTCGGGCGGCGGTCCAGGCGGGGCCGGTGAGCGGGTCGTCGTTCCAGTAGTTGACCATCCCGTGGTGCTGGGCGGGCAGGCCCTGGGCCGCGGAGTGGACGTAGACAGGCCGCCGGCGGCAGTCGCGGGCGCGTTCGGCGGAAACGAGGACACAGGCCAGCGCGCCGTCCGTCTCCAGGCAGTTGTCGAAGAGACAGAGGGGTTCGCTGATCCACCGGGAGGTCATGTACATCTCGCGGGTCAGCGGGCGTTCGTACATCATCGCGGCCGGGTTCTGGTTGGCGCGGTTGCGGCAGGCCAGCGCGACGTTGAACAGGTGGTCGCGGGTCGCCCCGTACTCGTGCATATAGCGGCGGGCCAGCATCCCGATCTCGTCGGCGGGCCGCAGCAGGCCGAAGGGGCGGGTCCACTGGGCCGGGGTGGGGAGCTGGACGGTGGTGTTTTTCCACGGGCGGGGGCCCGAACCCCGTTTCCGCGACCGCCAGGCCACGCCCACCGTCGCCTGGCCGGTGGCTATCGCGGCGGCGAGGTGCGCGACCGTGGCGCAGGAACCGCCGCCGCCGTAGCCCACCTTGCCGAAGAAGGTGAGGTCGCCGAGCCCGACGGACTTGGCGACCTCCACCTCGTCGGTCTCCTCCATGGTGTAGGAGGCGAGTCCGTCGACCTCGGCGGGTGCGATGCCCGCGTCGTCCAGCGCGGCGAGGATCGCCCGGCAGGCCAACGTCTTCTCCGAGTCCGGGAGTTGCCTGGCGAACGCGGTCTGGCCGATGCCGACGACGGCTGTGGCGTCCTTGATCCCTGGCATGGGTGCACCTCCGAGGACGGTCCCGGCTGCTGACAGTCCGTCAGGCTACAGCTAATCTGACGGTCAGTCAGCTAGTGGTGCTGCGGCGGGAGGTGCGCGATGCGCGGTGACCTGGAGTGGGGAAGCGTCCCGGGGCTGGTGCGGTCGGCGGCCACCCGCTTCGCCGGCCGCGGGGCGGTCGTCGAGGGCCGCACCCGCGTCACGTACGAGGAGCTGGGCGCCCGGGTCGAGCGGGCGGCGGCGGCCTGTCTGGCGAGCGGGGTGCGCCCCGGTGACCGGGTGGCCATCTGGGCCCCGAACACCCTCGACTGGATCGTCTCCGCCCTCGGCGCGGTGTCGGCGGGCGCGGTCCTGGTCCCCCTCAACACCCGCTTCAAGGGCGCCGAGGCGGCGTACGTCCTGAACAGCAGCAGGGCGAGGCTGCTGTTCGTGACCGGGACGTTTCTCGGGACGTCGTATGTGGCGTCGTTGCGGAGGGCGGCGGGGGTGGGGCCCGGGGCGGGGCAGAGCGCGGACCCGGGGTCGGGGGAGGGGAGCCGACCGGGGGCCGGTGAGGGCCGGGCGGCGGGCCCGGGGGAGAGAGGGGGCGCGGGCCCGGCGGACGGAGGGGGCGCGGGCCCGGCGGAGGGGCGCGGAGTGGACCCGGGGTGGGGGGTGGATTCGGGTCGGGGGTGGGATGGGGGCCCGGGGCGGGGGTGGGATGGGGACCCGGGGTCGGGGCGGGATGGGCGCCCGGGGTCGGGGCCGCTGCCCGGGCTTCCGTATCTGCGGCAGGTCGTGGTCCTCGGGGACGACGCGCCCGCCGACTTCTGGACCTGGAAGGACTTCCTCGCCAAGGGCGAGGGGGTGGGCGCCGACGCGGTGCGCCGCAGGGCCGCCGCCGTCTCCGGCGCCGACCCCTCGGACATCGTCTTCACCTCCGGTACCACCGGCCGGCCGAAGGGCGCCCTGATCACCCACGCGCAGACGCTGCGCGGCTACGAGATCTGGAGCGCCCTCGCGGGCCTGCGCGAGGGCGACCGCTATCTGATCGTGAACCCGTTCTTCCACACCTTCGGCTACAAGGCCGGGATCATCGCCTGCCTGATGCGCGGGGCGACGATGATCCCGCAGCCGGTGTTCAACGTGGACACGGTCCTCGCGAACGTGGCGGCGGAACGCGTCTCGGTGCTGCCCGGACCGCCGACCCTCCACCAGTCGCTCCTGGACCATCCCGCCCGGGACGCGCACGACCTGTCAGCCCTGCGGCTGGTCGTCACCGGCGCGGCGGTGGTGCCGCTGCGGCTGGTGGAACGCCTGCGCGCGGAACTCGGCGTGGCCACCGTCCTGACGGCGTACGGCCTCTCCGAGGCGAGCGGGATCGTCACCATGTGCCGCAGGGGAGACCCGCCGGAGGTGATCGCCACCACCTCGGGCCGGGCCGTCCCCGGCACCGAGGTGCGGGTGGTGGACGCCTCGGGCGCCGAGGTCCCGCCCGGATCGCCCGGGGAGGTGCTGGTGCGCGGATTCAACGTCATGAGCGGCTACTTCGAGGACCCGGCGGCGACGGCGGAGGTGCTCTCCCCGGACGGCTGGCTGCGCACCGGTGACGTCGGCGTCCTGGACGGCGCCGGGAACCTCCGTATCACCGACCGGATCAAGGACATGTTCATCGTCGGCGGCTTCAACGCGTATCCGGCCGAGATAGAGCAACTCCTCGGCCTGCACCCGGATGTCGCGGACGTCGCGGTCGTCGGCACCCCCGACCCCCGCCTGGGCGAGGTGGGCCGCGCCTACGTCGTCCGCCGCCCCCGCTCCACCCTCACCGCGGACGACCTGATCGCCTGGTCCCGCCGCGAAATGGCCAACTACAAGGTCCCCCGAACCATCGAGTTCGTCCACGAACTCCCGCGCAACGCGAGCGGGAAGGTGGTCAAGGGGGAGTTGCGGGGCGGCGGGTGAGGTCACCCGCGCACTCCTCCCAAGTGTCCCACGTCGCAGACGGTGTGCCCGAGTTGGAAGAGGTCCCCGGTGCCTCAGATCCCCTCCGGGGGGTCAGGGTGCGGGCGGGCGGGCGGCCGGGCGGAGGCCGTCCATGAGGAGGTCCAGGAGGCGGGCCGCCTGGGCCTCGCGCTGGGGCCGGGGGGCCACCGTGAAGATGCCGATGAGGGCGGCCGCGACGTCGTCGGCGGTGACATCGGAGCGGAGATCGTCCGCCGCGCGGCCGGCGTCGAGGATCGTGGTGATGGCCGTCAGCAGCTCGGTCCGGGTTTGCGCGTGCGTGATCTCGCCCGACTCGATCATCGTGACCAGCGTGTCGAGCATGCCGTTCTTCGTCGCGATCCAGTCCCCGAACAGGTTCATCCAGCAGCGCATCGCCGCGGCCGGGGGCATCTCGCCGAGCAGGTCGCGGGCGCCGGCCGTCAGCCGTACGACCTGGTCCCGGTAGACCGCGTCGACCAGCGACTCGCGGGTCGGGAAGTGCCGGTAGAGCGTGGCGATGCCGACCCCGGCCTGGCGGGCGATCGCGCGCATCGACGGCTCGGTGTCGGCCGAGGCGAACGCGCGGGTCGCCACCGCGAGCAACTGGTCGCGGTTACGGAGCGCGTCCGCCCGCGGCGTGCGTGCCTCCCCCTGCGGCGTGCCTGCCTCCACCCGCGGTGTGCGCCCGTCCGCCCGTGGGGTGCGTGCCTCCGGCCCGGGGGAAACGGAACGCGATCCGTTTGTGTTACCGTCGTTCATGTAAACGGATCATAGTCCGTTTCGATGTGTTCCCTCGATCCGAAGGAGACGGGCATCCATGCGGCAACAGAACGATCCACCGCCGGCCGGCAGCAGCAGGGCTGTCCGGCTCGATTCATTCGGCGGCCCCGAAGTCCTGGACCTCCGCGAGGTTCCCGCTCCGCAGGCCGGCCCGGGACAGCTCCGGGTGCGGGTCACCGCGGCCGGCCTGAACCCGATGGACTGGATCATGACCGCCGACGCCGAGACCGCCGCCCGGTTCGGCCTGAGCCTCCCGGCCGGGTTCGGAACCGACTACGCGGGAGTGGTGGACCAGGTCGGTGACGGGGTGACCGGCTTCGCGCCAGGGGACCGGGTGTTCGGCGGCGCCCTGTCCCGGGCCGTCGCGGACTTCGTGGTGATCAACCAGGCCGAGGGGACGGCGGCGGACGAGGCCCACCACACGCCCGACGGCGTGGACGACCGTACCGCCGCCACCCTCACCATCGCCGGGCGCACGGCATCCGCCGCCCTCGCCGTGGTCGGCCTCGGCCCGGACGACACGGTGCTGATCGGTGGCGCGGGGGGCGGGGTCGGGGTGTTCGCCGTCCAGTTGGCCCGGATCGCCGGGGCTCGGGTGATCGGGACGGGGTCGGCGTCGTCGGCCGATTTCCTGCGCGGTCTCGGAGCCGAGCCGGTCGCCTACGGTGACGGCCTGGCCGACCGGGTCCGAGCCCTCGCCCCCGGCGGTGTCACCGCCGCCATCGACCTGTACGGGGAGGAGACCGTGCACGCCGCGCGGAAGCTGGGCGTCCCGGACGGCCGCGTCTGCACGATCGCCGCGCGGGTCGACGGCGTGACGGCGGCCAACGGCGCGGACGCGGCTCCCGGCGCCCTGGAGGAGATCGCCCGCCTGGTCGCGGCGGGGCGGCTCCGGGTGCCCGTCGCGGAAAGCTTCCCGGTCGAGCGCGTCCGCCAGGCGGTCGAACTCCAGGCCGGACGGCATGTGCGCGGCAAGGTAGTCATCGACCTCTGAGGTCTTCCCGGACCGGCGTCCCATGGCGTGACCTACCGGTCTGACGCCCCCCCCGGTGGCTCAAAGCGTCCCCCGCACACACGCCGGCCGCGGCGGCTCCCCCTCCGCGCCGCCGCGGCCGACGTTCCCCGTGTGGTGCGGCTCTAGGCCGGGTTGCCCGTCACGTGGGTGTTGTCCGGCTTGGTCTCGTCGCCCGTCGTGCCGACCGGCTTGATCGGGCTGCTCGTGACGTGGGTGTTGAGCGGCGTGATCTCCTCGCCGTCCTCGCCACCGGTGACGTGGGTGTTGTCCGGCTCGGTCTTCGGCTTCTCGGTCTCGCTCATGGTGCTGCCTCCCCTTGTGGTGACTCTTTCTGGGACTACGGGGCCCGCCCGGCCATTCCCCCGAGGACGGCCGGGCGGGCCACTCGGGTCGCCCACCCTAGACCGTGGGCTCGGCGACCACTGTGGCGGTCCGTCTGCCCCCCGACGCGACGGATCGACACGACAGAGAGTGCCGGTTGGCGATAAACGAATGATGAACGCCCGCCGGGAACCGGGCCTTTGGGGCGGGCGTCCCGGCGGGGCTACGCGGCGGCCACCGGCGTCAGCAGCGCGCGGACCTCCGACGCCTCCGGCGAGTCCAGCTTCTCGTAGATGTCCAGGGCCTCGCGCCAGCAGACCTGCGCCCGGCCCGACTGGCCGATTCCGCTCAGCGACTTGCCCAGGACGGTCAGGACGTTGCCCCGGCGCCACTCCCCGCCGATGCCCCGCAGCACGGTCAGCGCCATCTCGGCGTTGCCCGCCGCGCGGCCGGGGTCGCGGGCGTCGAGGTCGACCTCCGCGAGCCGGCACAGGGCCATGCCCTCCCACAGGCGCTGGCGGCTGTCGCGGAAGACGCGCAGCGCCTCTTCGAGCTGGCTCGTGGCATCCGCGTGGCGGCCGCTCTTGCCGAGGGCCATCCCGAGGGCGTACCGGCCGTTCGCCACCCGCAGGGAGTGGCCGAGGGTCTCGTAGATCTCGGTGCCCTGCCCGGCGAGGACGACGGCGCTGTCCGCCCGGCCCGTCGCCAGGTGCAGCCGGGACAGGTTGCACAGCGGGCTCGCCGAACCGGCCAGGTCGCCGCAGCCGCGGAACTCCTCGACGGCCCGGCTGAAGTAGCCCTCGGCGTCCGTGTAGCGCTTCTGGTAGAAGGCGATGCTGCCGAGGATGTTCGCCGCCCAGCAGCAGGGCAGCGGGTCGTCGGAGGCCTCGGCGAACCGGAGCGCCTGCTGCGCCTCCCGGTACGCCTGGTCGAACACCCCGGAGAAGAGCAGCGCGTTGCTCAGGACGACGCCCGCGCGTCCTTCCGCGCGGGCGTCACGGGCGGCGCGGGCGGCGTCGCGCAGGGCGGCAGCGGCAGCCTCGTACTCCTTGGAGTTGGCCCCCGACTCCGCGAGGTCGACCGCCGCCCACAGCAGGTCGATGGCGCGGCGCAGCGTCGGCCCGGTGGCCGACTGCCGGACACAGGCGAGCAGGGGTACGGCCTCGGAGTAGAGCCAGTCCCAGGAGGCCTTGCGGTCGGCGAAGGCGAGGCCCTCGGTCCGGGTGGGCTCCAGATGGTCCACCAGTCGGTCGCCCGGCCGTTCGAGGGCGTATACGCCCGCCGCCGTGGCCAGGTAGAAGTCCAGGAGGCGGGACATCGCCGCCGCGCGTTCCGTGGGCGGCTGTTCGTCGCGTTCGGCGCAGGCGCGGGCGTAGAGGCGGACGAGGTCGTGGTAGCGGTAGCGGCCGGGGGCGGCGGACTCCAGGAGGGAGGTGTCGACCAGGGATTCCAGCAGGTCCTCGGTGTCCTCGGCCGGCAGGTCGAGGAGGGCCGCCGCGGCGGCGAGGGAGATGTCCGGGCCGTCGGCCAGGCCCAGCAGGCGGAAGGCGCGGGCCTGGGCCGGTTCGAGCTGGCCGTAGCCGAGTTCGAAGGTGGCCTTCACGGCCAGGTCGCCGGCCTGGAGTTCGTCCAGCCGGCGCCGCTCGTCGGCGAGCTTGGCCGCCAGCACCGACACCGTCCAGGTGCGCCGGGCGGCCAGCCGGGACGCCGCGATGCGGATCGCCAGCGGCAGGAACCCGCACGCGGCGACCACGTCGAGCGCCGCCTCCCGCTCGGAGGCGACCCGCTCCCGGCCGACGATCTTCGTGAAGAGCTGGAGCGCCTCCTCGGGGGACATCACGTCGAGGTCCACGAGATGGGCGCCCGCCAGGCCCACCATCCGCGTCCGGGAGGTCACCAGCGCCGCGCACCCCTCGGTGCCGGGCAGCAGCGGGCGCACCTGGGCGGCGTCGCGGGCGTTGTCGAGCAGCACGAGGACGCGGCGGCCGTCGAGGACGGAGCGGTAGAGCGCGGAGCGTTCCTCCAGCGAGTCGGGGATGGCGGTGTCCGCCGTGCCGAGGGCCCGCAGGAAGGCGCCGAGCACCGCCTCGGGTTCGGCGGCCCGCGATCCGGCGCCCTGGAGGTCGACGTAGAGCTGGCCGTCGGGGAAGGCGCCGCGCGCCTGGTGCGCCACGTGCACGGCGAGGGTGGTCTTGCCGACGCCGCCGATGCCCGCCAGCGCGGAGACGGCCATCACCCGGCCCTCGTCCAGGGAGGCGGCGGCGAGGACGTCACCGAGTTCCTGTACGAAGGACGCGCGGCCGGTGAAGTCGGTCACCGTGGCCGGGAGTTGGGCGGGCCGGACGGGCGCCGCCGCGGGCTCGGCCGCCGGGGCGGAGGGCTCCGCGAGGCCGGGGTCGGCCTGGAGGATGCGCTGCTGGAGGTCCTTCAGGCCCGCGCGCGGGTCCACCCCCAGTTCGTCGGCGAGCAGCCGCCGGGTGTCAGCGAACACCGCGAGCGCCTCGGCCTGCCGCCCGGAGCGGTACAGGGCCAGCATCAGCAGCTCCCGCAGCCGCTCGCGCAGCGGGTGCGCGGCGGTGAGCGCGGTCAGTTCGGAGACGGCCTCCGCGTGGCAGCCCTGCTCCAGGTCCATGTCCAGCCGCGATTCGAGGAGTTGCAGCCGCCACTCCTCGAGGCGGGCCCGCTGGGTCTCCGCGTAGGGGCCGGGGACGCTCGCGAGGGGTTCGCCGTCCCACAGCGCGAGGGCGTCCCGCAGCAGTCCGCGGGCGCGGGGCAGGTCGCCCCCGGCGCGCGCCTTGTCCGCGAGACCGGCGAGTTCCTGGGCGCGGGTGTGGTCGAGCGCGCCCTCGCCGAGGGAGCGGATCGCGTATCCGCCGGACTCGCTGACCAGCACCTCGGTGCCGAGCGCCTTGCGCAGCCGGGAGGCGTACGTACGGACGGCGGCCAGCGCCTGGGAGGGCGGCTCGTCGCCCCAGAGGGCGTCGATCAGCTCGGCGGCCGTGGCCGTGCGGCCGTCCCGGAGCAGCAGCGCGGCCAGCAGCGCGCGTTGCTGCGGCGATCCGGCCGGCAGCAACGCGTCGCCGAGCCAGGCGCGCACCGGTCCGAGCACGCTGAAGCGCAACGCGGCGGGCTCCTCCGAGCCCGGGCGTCGCTGCTCCGGCACCCGCGGCACACCGTCCATCGCTGTCCCCCTGCCGAACGTCAGTACAACGAGGCCAGTTTGCCTTGTTCTCGGGGGATGCGTCAGCCGTGCGAGACAGCGATCACAGGGCGGGGTGGGCGATCACGGGAGGGGTCACGGGTGCCGCACACGGCCCTCACACCGCCTCCGCACCCGCATCCGTCCCTCCGCGCCGCCGGGCACCGCCTTCCCGGGGGTCCCTCGCGACGCGGGCGCCCGCCGGCATCCCCCCGGAACAGATAGCTGACGCTCCGTCAGATCGGCGCTACCGTGGCCGGTATGGAGACCACGGAAACCCCGCAGAGCCCCTCGGCGGACGACGGGACCGCCTTTCCGAGGATCATCTCGGTGGACGACCACACGGTCGAGCCGCCCGGCGTGTGGCGCGACCGGCTGCCCGCGAAGTACCAGGACACCGGCCCCCGTATCGTCCGGGCGCCCCTGAAGGAAATGACCTTCCTGGGCGGCAGGTTCGCCCCCGTCATGGGCGCCCCCGGTGACGAGGGGCCGCTCGGCGACTGGTGGGTCTACGAGGACCTGCACCGCCCCCTCACCCGCCTCGACACGGCCGTCGGCTACGACCGCGACGAGATCAGGCTGGAGGTCATCACCTACGAGCAGATGCGCCCCGGCTCCTACGACGTGCCCGAGCGGCTCGCGGACATGGACGTCAACCACGTCCAGTCCGCCCTGTGTTTCCCCACCTTCCCCCGCTTCTGCGGCCAGACGTTCACCGAGGCCGCCGACCGCGAGCTGGGCCTGCTCGGGGTGAGGGCCTACAACGACTGGATGGTGGAGGAGTGGTGCGGGCCCAAGGCCCAGGGGCGCCTGATACCGCTCACCCTCGTCCCGCTCTGGGACGCCCGGCTCGCCGCCGAGGAGGTGCGGCGCAACGCGGCGCGCGGCGTCCGGGCGGTCGCCTTCTCCGAGATCCCGCCCCACCTCGGGCTGCCGTCGGTGCACACCGACGACTGGGACCCCTTCCTCGCCGCCTGCGACGAGACGGGCACCGTCATCGCCATGCACATCGGGTCCAGCAGCAGGATGCCCTCCACCTCCGCCGACGCGCCGCCCGCCGTCGGCTCCACCATCACCTTCGCCAACTGCTGCTTCTCGATGGTCGACTGGCTGATGAGCGGCAAGTTCGAGCGCTTCCCCGACCTCAAGGTGATGTACGCGGAGGGGCAGATCGGCTGGATTCCCTACATCCTCGAACGGGCCGACGTCGTCTGGGAGGAGAACCGCGGCTGGGGCGGCGTCGCGGACAAGGTGCGCCGCCCGCCGTCCGAACTCTTCGCCGAGCACGTCTACGGCTGTTTCTTCGACGACGCCTTCGGTCTGAGGAACCTCGACGCGATCGGCGTCGGCAACGTCCTCTACGAGACCGACTACCCGCACTCCGACTCCACCTGGCCCAAGTCCCGGGAGGTCGGGGAGTCCCAGATGGGCCACCTGGACGCCGACGTGGTCGACCGGATCGTCCGGCGCAACGCGATCGACCTCCTCGGGCTCACCCCCGAGGGACTCTGGGCGGGCTGAGGCACCTCGCCGCCGGGCCGCTGCCGCCTGGCCCTTGTCTGACGGACCGTCAGATACGACGATGGCGGCCAGCAGCCGTCCGAGTGACGGAACGTCGGATAAGGGGTGCGGGCCCATGCAGACACTGCCCGAAGGGCGGCCGGCCTACGGGATGCAGCTCCCGGTCCAGTCGCAGAGCACCATGTACGCGCAAGGCTGGGAGGCGGACGCCGGACCCGCCGACCTGGTGGAGGTCGCCCGGGCCGCCGACCGCGCCGGCTTCGCCTACATCGCGGCCTGCGACCACGTCGCCATCCCGCGCCGGCTCGCCGACGCGATGAGCACCGTCTGGTACGACCCGGTCGCCACCCTCGCCCACCTCGCGGCGGTCACCGAACGGGTCCGGCTGCTCAGCCATGTCGCGATCGTCGGGCTCCGGCACCCGCTGGTGACCGCCAAGCAGTACGCCACCCTCGACCACCTCTCCGGCGGACGTCTCGTCCTCGGCGTCGGCGCCGGACACGTGGAGGAGGAGTTCACCGCCGTCGGGGCCGACTTCGCGCACCGGGGAGCGGTCCTGGACGAGACGATCGACGCGCTGCGCGCCGCGCTCGGCCCGGACGAGTTCCCCGTCCACCACGGCAAGACGTACGACTTCGAGGGGCTGGGCCAGCGGCCCCGGCCCGCGCAGGAGCGGGTGCCCGTCTGGGTGGGCGGCTCCTCGCCCGCCGCCGTCCGCCGGGCCGCGCTGCGCGGCGACGGCTGGCTGCCGCAGGGCGACCCGCGCGACCGGCTGCCCGCCCAGATCGCCCGGCTCGGGGAGCTGCGCGAGGGCGCGGGCATCGCGGAGCCCCTGACCATCGGCGCCATCACCGAACCGCTGTACGTCGGCACGCCCGGCTGGGAGGTCGGCCGCCGCACGCTGCACGGGCCGCCCGAGGCGGTCGCCGAGTCGCTGCGGGCGTACGGCGCGATGGGCGTGCACCAGATCCAGGTGCGGTTCCGCAGCCGGGGCCGCGCCGAACTCCTCGACCAGATGGCGGCGTTCGGCTCGGACGTCGCACCCCACCTCAGCTAGGGAGTCGGTCATGGGCAAGCTGGACGGACGTGTCGTGGTGATCACCGGCGCGGCGCGCGGGCAGGGCGAGCAGGAGGCGCGGCTCTTCGCGGCGGAGGGCGCGCGGGTGGCCGTCGCGGACGTGCTGGACGAGCGGGGCCGGGCGCTGGCCGAGGAGATCGGCGCGCACTACGTCCACCTGGACGTGAGCGAGGAGGCCGACTGGGCGGCGGCGGTGGCCTCGGTGAAGGACGCGTACGGACGGATCGACGGGCTGGTCAACAACGCCGGCATCTTGCGCTTCAACACGCTGGTCGACACCCCGCTGGCCGAGTTCGTGCGGATCGTGCAGGTCAACCAGATCGGGGTGTTCCTCGGCATCAAGACCCTCGCGCCGGAGATCGCCGAGGCGGGCGGCGGCACGATCGTGAACACCGCCTCCTTCACCGGGCTCACCGGCATGGCGTACGTGGGCGCGTACGCGGCGACCAAGCACGCCATCGTCGGACTGACCCGGGTGGCGGCCCTCGAACTCGCCGAGAAGGGCATCCGTGTCAACGCGGTCTGCCCCGGCGCGGTCGACACGGCGATGAGCAACCCGGCGATGCTCGCGCCTGGCGGGGACGGCGCGGAGGCGTCGGAGGCGCTGGACGCGTTCTACGGCAAGCTCGTGCCGCTCGGCCGGATCGGCCGGCCCGAGGACGTGGCACGGCTCGCCCTGTTCCTGACCGGCGACGACTCCTCGTACATCACCGGCCAGCCGTTCGTGGTCGACGGGGGCTGGCTCGCGGGCGTCAGCGTTCTGTGACCCCGCGCGGCCTGGCCGGGCGGGGCGCGGCCCGGCTCCGCCTGACGGGGCGTCAGCTATTGACGGTGCGGGCGCGCGGTGGAACAGTCGGCTCACACAATCTGACGGTACGTCAGATAACCGGATGGGGACGGTGAACCTCCTTGGAATTCGGGCTCTTTGTACAGGGATACGTGGGCAAGCGGGCCGAGACCGATCCGCTCGCGGAGCACAAGGCGCTGATGGAGGAGACCGAGTACGTCATCCAGGCGGACCGGTCCGGCTTCAAGTACGCCTGGGCGTCCGAGCACCACTTTCTGGAGGAGTACTCGCACCTCTCGGCCAACGACGTCTACCTCGGCTATCTGGCCCACGCCACGGACCGCATCCACCTGGGCTCCGGCATCTTCAACCCGCTCGCCCAGGTCAACCACCCGGTGAAGGTCGCCGAGAAGGTCGCCATGCTCGACCATCTCACCGGCAACCGCTTCGAGTTCGGGTCCGGCCGGGGCGCCGGCTCGCACGAGATCCTCGGGTTCCTCCCCGGCATCACCGACATGAACCACACGAAGGAGATCTGGGAGGAGACCATCGCCGAGTTCCCGAAGATGTGGCTCCAGGACGAGTACGCCGGCTTCCAGGGCAAGCACTGGCAGCTCCCGCCCCGCAAGGTCCTGCCCAAGCCGTACGGGAAGTCGCACCCCGCGATGTGGTACGCCGCCGGGTCGCCGCCCTCGTACTCCATGGCCGCCCGCAAGGGGCTCGGCGTGCTCGGCTTCAGCGTGCAGAAGGTCTCCGACATGGAGTGGGTGCTGGAGCAGTACAAGACCGCCGTCGTGAACGCCGAACCCATCGGCGACTTCGTCAACGACAACGTGATGGTGACCACCACCGCCATCTGCGCCCCCACCCACGACGAGGCGATCCGCGTCGCGGTGGCCGGCGGGCTGCACTACCTGCCCTCTCTCGTCTTCCGCTACCACGACACCTTCCCGCGCCCCGAGGGCTTCCCCGTCTGGCCCGAGACCCTTCCCGAGTACAACGCCGAGTTCATCGAACTCCTCATCGAGGAGGAGCTGTTGATCTGCGGCGACCCGGACGAGGTGCTGACCCAGTGCAAGCGCTGGGAGCAGGCCGGCGCCGACCAGCTCAGCTTCGGGCTCCCCGTCGGCGTCCCCAAGGAGGAGACCCTCCAGACGATCCGGCTGATCGGGGAGCACGTCATTCCGAAGATCGACACGGACCCGGTGCACCGCACGACCCGGTTCCGCCAGGCCGTCTAGGGGGTACTTCCGCGATGCTCGACCACCTGATCAGGGGCGCGACCCTCGTGGACGGTACGGGCGCGCCCGCCCGCACCGCCGACGTCGGCGTCCGGGACGGCCGGATCGCCGCGATCGGCTCGGTCACCGAGCCGGCCCGGACCGCCGAGGACGCGCACGGACTCGTCCTCGCCCCCGGCTTCGTGGACCCGCACACCCACTACGACGCCCAGCTCTTCTGGGACCCCTACGCCACCCCGTCCCTCAACCACGGGGTCACCACCGTCGCGGGCGGCAACTGCGGCTTCACCCTCGCCCCGCTGCACCCCGACCGCCCCGAGGACGCCGACTACACCCGCCGCATGATGTCCAAGGTGGAGGGCATGTCCCTGGTCGCCCTGGAGAAGGGCGCGCCCTGGACCTGGCACGGCTTCGGCGAGTACCTCGACGCCCTGGAGGGCCGGATCGCCGTCAACGCCGGTTTCATGGTGGGGCACTGCGCGCTGCGCCGGTACGTGATGGGCCCCGACGCGGTCGGCGGACAGCCCACGGCGGAGCAACTCGACGCGATGCTGCGGCTGTTCCACGAGGCGATGGACGCCGGAGCCTGGGGCCTGTCCACCACCCAGTCCGCCACCCACTCCGACGGCGAAGGCAACCCGGTCGCCTCCCGGCACGCCCGCCCCGCCGAACTCCTCGCGCTCGCCCGGGCGGTGGGGGAGCACGAGGGCACCCAGATCGAGGCGATCGTCGCCGGCTGCCTCGACCAGTTCAGCGACGCCGAGATCGACCTCTTCGCCGAGATGAGCGCGGCGGCGGGCCGGCCCCTCAACTGGAACGTGCTGACCATCGACGCCGCCGTCCCCGAACGCGTGCCGCGCCAACTGGAGGCGAGCGAGCGCGCCCGCGAGGCCGGCGGCCGGGTCGTCGCGCTCACCATGCCGATCCTCACCCCGATGAACATGTCGCTCGGCACCTTCTGCGCCCTCAACCTCATCCCCGGCTGGGGCCCGGTCCTCGCCCTGCCCGTCCCCGAGCGCATCGCGAAACTCCGCGACCCCGGGGTCCGCGCCGAGATGCTGCGCCGCGCGGGCAGCAAGGAGGCGGGCGTCTTCCGGCGGCTCGCCGACTTCGGCCGCTATGTCATCGGCGACACCTACAGCGCCGCCAACGAGGGTCTGACCGGCCGCGTCGTCCGCGACATCGCCGCCGAACGCGGCCAGGAACCCTTCGGCTGCCTGGTGGAGATCTGCGCGGCCGACGACCTGCGCACCGTGCTGTGGCCGATGCCGACCGACAACGACCCCGGCTCCTGGGCGCTGCGCGCCGAGACCTGGCGCCACCCCGACGTGCTGCTCGGCGGCTCCGACGCGGGCGCCCACCTGGACCGCATGTGCGGGGCCCCGTACACCACCCGCTTTCTCGGCGACTGCCTGCGCGGACGCAAGCTCGTCCCGCTGGAGCGGGCGGTGCGGATGCTGACCGACGAGCCGGCCCGGCTGTTCGGGCTGCGCGAGCGCGGACGCGTCGAGACCGGGTTCCACGCGGACCTCGTCCTGTTCGACCCGGAGCGGATCGACGCGGGCAAGGCCACCCTCGTGCACGACCTGCCCGGCGGCAGCCCCCGCCTCGACTCCCGCGCGATCGGCGTACGGGCCGTGTGGGTCAACGGCGTCGAGTCGATCCGGGACGACGTCGTGACGGGCGCCGTACCGGGCACCGTGCTGCGCTCGGGCCGCGACACCCGCACGGTGAGCACCCGGTGACGGGCGCCGGACCGTGGCCCGCCGAGCAGCCGCTGTTCATCGGCGGCTCCTGGGTGCCCCCCGAGGACGGCTTCTACGAGGTGACCGACCCGGCCACCGAACAACTCGTCGGCCTCGCCCCGGAGGCCTCCCGGGCCCAGGTGCACGCGGCAGCGGCGGCGGCCCGCGAGGCGTTCGCGGCCTGGTCGCGCACGCCCGCGGACGAGCGCTGCGCCGTCCTCGCCCGCGCGGCCGACCACATCGGACGCCACCTCGCCCCCTACGCGGACCTCGCGCGGGCCGAGAGCGGCGCCACCACGGGGACGGCGCGCGGGATGCAGGTGGGGGTCGCGGCGGCCCGGTTCCGGCGCTACGCGCGCCCCGAACCCGTCGAGCGCCCGCTGCCGCCGCAGATCAACGAGGCCGGCCCGTTCGGCCCGGCCGCCGTCATGGGCGCGCTCGCGGTACGCCAGCCGGTCGGCGTGGTCACCTGCGTCACCTCGTACAACAACCCCTGGGCCAACCCGGCCGGCAAGATCGCCCCCGCGCTCGCGATGGGCAACACGGTGGTGGTGAGGCCGGCCCCGCAGGACCCGCTGTCCGTGTTCCGGATGGCGGAGGCGCTGGAGGCGGCGGGGGTGCCGCCGGGCGTGGTGAACGTGGTGAGCGGCTCCACGCCCGCCTCCGGCGAGGCGGCGGTCGACTCGGCGGACGTCGACATGGTCAGCTTCACCGGCTCCACCGCGGTCGGGCAGCGGATCGCCGAGGTGTGCGGGCGCGGTATGAAACGCCAGTTGATGGAGCTGGGCGGCAAGGGCGCGGCGGTCGTCTTCGAGGACGCCGACCTGGCCTCGGCGGTCGCGGGCATCGGCACGACCTTCTCCTTCTACAGCGGGCAGATCTGCACCGCGCCCACCCGGGTCCTGGTCCAGCGCCGGGTGCACGACGCGCTGGTCCGCCAACTCGCCGAGTACGCGGGCCGGTTGACGGTGGGGGACCCGCGTGATCGGGGTACCGTGGTCGGCCCGGTCATCTCGGCGGCCCACCGCGACCGCGTCGAGTCCTATGTCGAACTCGGCCGCGAGGAAGGCGCCCACGTGGTCACCGGCGGTGAACGGCCGCCCCTGGACACCGGGTTCTACGTCGCCCCCACCCTGCTCGCCGGCTGCACCCCCGACATGCGGGTGGTCCGTGAGGAGATCTTCGGCCCGGTCGTCGTCGTCCTCCCCTTCGACGACGAGGACGAGGCGGTCGCGCTCGCCAACGACTCCGACTACGGCCTGATCGACTACGTCTGGTCCGGCGACATCGCCCGCGCCTTCCGCGTGGCCCGCCGGCTGCGCGCGGGCGGCGTCGGCGTCAACACCGTGGGCCGCAACATGGAGGCCCCCTTCGGCGGCTTCAAGAAGAGCGGGGTGGGCCGCGACGTCGGCTCGTACGCCCTGCACGCCTACAGCGAGACGCAGGCGATCGTCTGGCCGGGCTGAGGAAAGTCCGAGAGAGGTTCCGTCGGCTCTGAGCTGCGGTTTTACGGACGCGCGTAGCGCTGTTAACGGCGTTTCCGTAGCGCATTGGTAGCGCTGCTACTCATTCAAGAGTAGCGTTGCTCTCGACGGGGTGGCGAGAGCCGTCGCCCCGACGGGACAAGGAGCAACGCCATGAGCGAGCACACCGGCACCTCCCCGCGCGTCGCGATCGTCACCGGAGGCTCCCGCGGCATCGGCCGCGAGACCGCCGAACGACTGGCCCGCGAGGGGTACGCCGTCGTCGTCAACTACGCGGGCAACGCGACGGAGGCCGACAAGGCGGTCACGGCGATCGGCGAGGCGGGCGGACAGGCCATCGCCTTCCGCGCCGACGTCGCCGAGGAGTCCGAGGTCGCCGCCCTCTTCGACGCGGCCGAGCGGGCCTTCGGCGGTGTCGACGTCGTGGTCCACGCGGCCGGGGTGATGACCCTGGCCCCGCTCGTCGACCTCGACCTCGACGCCCTGGACCGCATGCACCGCACCAACATCCGCGGCACCTTCGTCGTGGACCAGCAGGCCGCGCGCCGGCTGCGCGAGGGCGGCGCGATCATCAACTTCTCCAGCTCCGTACTGGCCCTCGCCCTCCCCGGCTACACCGCGTACGCCGCCACCAAGGGCGCCGTCGAGGCGATCACGCTGATCCTCGCCCGGGAACTGCGCGGCCGGGACATCACCGTGAACGCCGTGGCCCCCGGCCCCACCGCCACCGCACTCTTCCTGGACGGCAAGGACGAGGAGACCATCGCGCGGATGGCCGCCCAGCCGCCCCTGGAGCGCCTCGGCACCCCGGACGACATCGCCTCCGTCGTCGCCTTCCTCGCGGGCCCGGCGGGCCGCTGGGTCAACGGCCAGACCCTGCGCGCCAACGGCGGCATCGCCTGACACGGCAGGACCCCGGCCGCCCTCACCGCGACGCCGGCCGGAGCCGCCGCACCCTTCCCAGACCTCCCCCTCCCGGCCCGTACGGCCGGCCACCCCAGGAGCCTCGCCATGAACGACAGCACCCACAGCACCGGAAACCCTGACAGCGCTGTCAACACCGGAAACCCTGACAGCGCTGTCAACACCGGCACCAACACCGGCACCAACGTCGGCACAGCCGCCGACGACAGCACAGCCCCCGAGCCCTCAAGCACCGCAGCCGCAGGCAGCGCAGCGCCCGGCACCGCAGCCGCCGGCACCGCGGCCCCCCGTGGCGACGGCGCCTCCCCCCGGCTCACCGTTCTCATCACCGGTGCCGGGTCCGGATTCGGGGCGCTCTCCGCGCGGGCGCTCGCCCGGGCCGGGCACACCGTCTACGCCGCGATGCGGGACACCGGCGGGCGCAACGCGTCCCGCGTCGACGAGGCCCGCGCGTACGCCGCCGAGCACGGCGTCGACCTGCGGACGGTCGAACTCGACGTGCTCTCCCAGGAGTCGGCGGACGCCGCCGTCGCCACCGTCCTCGACCAGGCCGGCCGGCTCGACGTGGTCGCGCACAACGCGGGCCACATGGTGACCGGCCCGACCGAGGCCTTCACCCCCGAGGAGATCGCCGCCGTCTACGACACGAACGTGCTCGGCACCCAGCGGGTGAACCGGGCCGCGCTGCCCCATCTGCGCGCCCGGGGCGAGGGCCTGCTGCTCTGGGTCGGCTCCAGCTCCAGCCGGGGCGGCACCCCGCCCTACCTCGCCCCGTACTTCGCCGCCAAGGCCGCCATGGACGCCCTCGCCGTGTCCTACGCCGCCGAGCTGGCCCGGTTCGGCGTCGAGACCAGCATCGTCGTGCCCGGCGCCTTCACCTCCGGCACCAACCACTTCGCCTCCGGCGGCCACCCCGCCGAGACGGCCGTCCTGCCCGCCTACGAGGAGCGCTACGGCGCCCTGATGGAGCAGGTCGGCGCCCGGCTGGCCGCGCTCGCCCCGGCCGGTGCCGACGCCTCGCTGGTCGCCGACGCGATCGTGGACATCGTCGGCACCCCGTGGGGGCGGCGGCCGTTCCGGGTGCACGTCGACCCGGCCGACGACGGCTCGGCCGAGGTCAGCGAGGTCGCCGACCGGGTGCGCGCCCGCTTCCTCGCCCGGATCGGCCTGGCCGACGTCCTCACCCCGCACCGGGCGGCGGCGTGACGCGGGCGGCGGCGGACACCGGACGCCCGGCCCGGGCACCGCGCGGCGACGCGGTGCCCGGCGCCGGGCCCGGCTCGGCTAGCGTCGCCCCCGTGAGTACCAAAGCGCGCATCCTCGACGTGGCGGCCGACCTGGTGGCGCGGTCCCCGGACGGCGACGTGTCGACCCGGGCGGTGTGCGAGGCCGCCGGGGTCGGCGCCCCGGCCCTCTACCGCCACTTCGGCGACAAGGAGGGCCTGCTGTCGGCGGTCGTGGACCGGGGCTGGGAGCGGTACCTCGCGCGGAAGCGGGAGCGGCTCCCGGGCACCGACCCGGTGCAGGACCTGCGCGACGGCTGGGACAGCCACACCGAGTTCGCCCTCGCCAACCCGAACCTCTACCGGCTGATGAACTCCCCGGCGATGCGCACCCCGCCCGCCGCCGCCCTGGAGTCGCACCGCATCCTCACCGACGACCTGCGCCGCGCCGCCGCGCAGGGCAAGCTCCGGCTCGCGCCCGAACTCGCCGCCCAGATGATCATGTCCGCCAACGTGGGGGTCTGCCTGATGGCGGTGTCCCGCCCGGGGACCTTCACCGACCGGACGGTCTCGCGGCGGGTCCGGGACGCCGTGCACGCCGTCGTCTTCACCCCCGACGTGACCGCGCCCGGCACCCCGGCGGACCACGCCCCGGCCCCGGACGGCGGACAGGACACCGCCCCCGCCGTGCCGGCCACCGCCACCCGCCTCGGCGCCCTGCTCCGCCAGAGCCCGCCCGAGGACTTCACCCCGGGGGAGTCCGCGCTCCTCGCCGAATGGCTGGACCGCCTCTCCAACGGCTAGGGCGTGTCGTTCACCGGGCCTCCCCCAGGAAGATCGGGTTGGTGAACGCGGCCAGGGCGCCCGGCAGCGGGCCCGCCGCCGTCTCGTGGCGCAGTTCGGCGCGTACGTACGCCGCGTAGGCCGCCGTCGTACGCCACTCCACCGTGCCGGAGCCGGACACCGGCAGCGGGTCGGAGGTGAACAGCAGGCCCTCGTCGGTGACCAGGCGGACCGTGCAGCGCGGGGCGCCGGCGGCCTCCACGCGGACGGTGACCGGGGTGTCCGGCGCGACCCTCAGCCGCTCCCCGATCCCGGCGTGTTCGCCCCGCGCGCCGGACGCGGTGAACGTGAGGGACACGAGGTGGGACTCGGCGACGTAGGAGCGCCCCGCGCGCAGGCCCGCCTGGACGGCCTCGCGGGTCAGGTCGTCGGCGAGGACCACCGTCTGCGGGGTGCCGATCCGATCGGGGTCGCGGTGGGCGTCGCTGTTGCCCATCGCCGGAAGCCAGCGGTGGCCGCCGCCCCGGACGGCGGAGACCAGCGTGTTGTCCCAGTCGGCCAGCGCGATCTCGTCGTCGGGGGTGTAGGGCCCGTTCCACACCTCGACCGCGTCCGCCTCGCCGAAGCCGAACTTCCAGCCGCAGCCGATGCAGGTGGCGTGCGGATGGGCGGGCACCACGAGCCCGCCCGCCTCCCGGATACGGCGGGCGAACCGCCCGAAGCGGTTGTCGCGGGCCCGGTAGCGCCAGTCCACGAAGGTGCCCGCGTCCGTGCCGAGGGCCAGCACGTGGCCGTTGCGGGTGGTGATCTCCTCGCCGAGCAGGATCAGCAGGTCGTCCCCGGCCTGGTCCGCCCAGTGCGGGTGCGCCGCGTGCGTGTTGTGGTCCGAGGAGTTGATGAAGTCCAGGCCCGCCTCGCGTGCCAGCGCGGCGATCTCGGCCGGGGTGCGGCGGCCGTCGGAGTACCAGGAGTGCAGATGGCAGTCGCCCCGGTACCAGGCCCGGCCGCGCCCCTTGGCCCGCTCGGGCGGGTAGACCGGCCTCGGTGTCGCGGCCTGCTCCCCGTAGGTCAGGGTGACCGTGATCTCGTAGGCGAGACCCCGCGGCGCCACCGTGTACGGGCCGAGCGCGATGTGCCAGGTGCCGGGCCGGACCGGGCCCGGCAGGTAGCCGGGTGTCGCGTCGTCGCCGCGCAGGAAGAACTCGGTGCGCGCCCCGCCCGACCAGCCCCTGAAGCCCCGGCCGCCCAGCTCGGTGCCGCGCTCGTCGAAGACGCCGATGTCCAGCGCGTTGCCCTGCGTGCCGGCCGGGACGGGGGGCCGGTCGTAGGTGTAGGCGACTCTGAACTCCCGTACGCCGCGCGGGACTTCGACCGGCAGATACACGAAGTCGGGCGACCCGGCGGGCAGCGTTCCGCGCACCGTCCGTGTCGTGGTCCCGCCGTCCGGCACCCCGGCCGGGTCCGGCCCGCCCGCAGCACCGGCACCGCTCGCGAAGCTCACGCTTCCCAACGTAAGGGCGGCGGCCGCTCCCGTCACGAACAGGGCACGCCGTGCCATACCGTTTCCGTGGTCGTCGTCGCACATGAGCTGCTCCCGGGGTCAATGTGACAGTGGCATGACATGTTGAAGTGGCCCAGGCGGGACAGGGTCGGACACGGGGCCGGCACCGGCAAGACTGCCGGCCTGCCGTGAACGCCGGTGCACGGGAAGGTGAGCGGCGCCGGTGCCCCTCCGTAACGAGCCGCGCCGCGCTCGGAATCGGCCAGGCCCGGTAACGCCTGCTCAACGCGATCGTATGCTCGAAGGATGACGACCTCCGCGACGGGCGCGACTCCCGGATCCGGGCCGACGGCGAACTCCATGCGGCGCGCGCTCAAACGCGCGCGGGACGGCGTCGCGCTGGACGTGACCGAGGCCGCGGTGCTGCTCCAGGCCCGCGGCGCAGACCTCGACGACCTGACGGCCTCCGCCGCCCGGGTCCGTGACGCGGGCCTGGCGGCGGCCGGCCGGCCCGGTGTCATCACGTACTCCAAGAGCGTGTTCATCCCGCTCACCCGGCTGTGCCGCGACAAGTGCCACTACTGCACCTTCGTCACCGTCCCCGGCAAGCTGCGCCGGGCCGGCCACGGGATGTTCATGTCCCCGGACGAGGTGCTCGACATCGCCCGCCGGGGCGCCGAACTCGGCTGCAAGGAAGCCCTGATCACCCTCGGCGACAAGCCCGAGGACCGCTGGCCCGAGGCCCGCGAATGGCTCGACGCGCACGGCTACGACGACACGATCGCCTACGTACGCGCCATCTCCGTCCGCATCCTGGAGGAGACCGGCCTGCTGCCGCACCTCAACCCGGGTGTCATGTCGTGGACCGACTTCCAGCGGCTCAAGCCCGTCGCGCCGTCCATGGGCATGATGCTGGAGACCACCGCGACCCGGCTGTGGTCCGAGCCCGGCGGCCCCCATCACGGCTCCCCGGACAAGGAACCCGCCGTGCGGCTGCGGGTCCTGGAGGACGCGGGCCGCTCCTCCGTCCCGTTCACCAGCGGCCTGCTCATCGGCATCGGCGAGACGTACGAGGAGCGCGCGGACTCCCTGTTCGCGCTGCGCCGGATCTCCCGCGCCTACCACGGCATCCAGGAACTGATCATCCAGAACTTCCGCGCCAAGCCGGACACCGCGATGCGCGGGATGCCGGACGCGGAGCTGGACGAACTCATCGCCACCGTCGCCGTCGCCCGGCACATCATGGGCCCGGCCGCCTGCCTCCAGGCGCCGCCCAACCTCGTCGACAGCGAGTACGCGCGGCTGATCGGCGCCGGCATCGACGACTGGGGCGGCGTCTCCCCGCTGACCATCGACCACGTCAACCCCGAACGCCCTTGGCCGCAGATCGAGTTGCTGCGCGAGCAGTCCGCCGAGGCGGGCTTCACACTGCGCGAACGGCTGTGCGTCTACCCCGAGTTCGTGCGGCGCGGGGAGCCCTGGCTCGACCCCCGCCTGCTGCCGCACGTCCGGGCGCTCGCCGACCCGGAGACCGGCCTCGCCCTGCCGGACGCGGTGGTCGAGGGCCACCCCTGGCAGGAGCCGGAGGAGGCCTTCACCGCCTCCGGCCGCACCGACCTGCACCACACCATCGACACCGAGGGCCGCACCGGCGACCGCCGCGACGACTTCGACGCGGTGTACGGCGACTGGGAGGCGCTGCGGGAGGCCGCCGCCCCCGGCATGGTCCCCTCCCGTATCGACACCGACGTCCGCTCGGCGCTGGCGACCGCCGCCGACGACCCGACGAAGCTCACCGACGACGAGGCGCTGGCCCTGCTGCACGCCGACGGGCCGGCCCTGGACGCGCTGTGCCGGATCGCCGACGACGTCCGCAGGGCTGCGGTCGGCGACGAGGTCACCTACATCGTGACCCGCAACATCAACTTCACCAACGTCTGCTACACCGGCTGCCGTTTCTGCGCGTTCGCCCAGCGCCGCACCGACGCCGACGCCTACACGCTCTCGCTGGAGCAGGTCGCCGACCGTGCCGCGCAGGCCTGGGACGTGGGCGCGGTCGAGGTGTGCATGCAGGGCGGCATCCACCCGGACCTGCCCGGCACCGCCTACTTCGACATCGCCAGGGCGGTCAAGGAGCGGGTCCCCGGCATGCACGTGCACGCCTTCTCCCCGATGGAGGTGGTGAACGGCGCGACCCGCACCGGCCTGTCCATCCGCGAGTGGCTGACCGCCGCCAAGGAGGCCGGCCTCGACACCATCCCCGGCACCGCCGCCGAGATCCTGGACGACGAGGTGCGCTGGGTGCTGACCAAGGGCAAGCTGCCCACGGCCACCTGGATCGAGGTCGTCACCACGGCCCACGAACTCGGCATCCGCTCGTCCTCCACGATGATGTACGGCCATGTCGACCAGCCCCGGCACTGGCTCGGCCACTTCCGCACACTCTCCCGCATCCAGCAACAGACCGGCGGCTTCACCGAGTTCGTGACACTCCCCTTCATCCACACCAACGCCCCCGTCTACCTGGCCGGCATCGCCCGCCCCGGCCCGACCACCCGCGACAACCGGGCGGTCATGGCGATGGCCCGGCTGCTGCTGCACCCGCACATCCCCAACATCCAGACGAGCTGGGTCAAACTCGGCACCGAGGGCGCGGCCGAGATGCTCCGCTCCGGCGCCAACGACCTGGGCGGCACGCTCATGGAGGAGACCATCTCCCGTATGGCGGGCTCCGGTTACGGCTCCTACAAGTCGGTCAAGGACCTCGTCGCCATCGCCGAAGCGGCCGGCCGCCCGGCCAGGCCGCGCACGACGCTCTACGGCGAGGTCCCGGAGGAACGCAGGCGCGTGGCGGCATCCTCGGACGGCCACCTGCCGGAGCTGCTGCCGGTCCTGGACTGACCGGCCGCCCCGACGCGCGCCGCCGGGGCCCGGCGTGGCGTCCGGCGGCGCGAGCCGGGGCGGACTGGAACACAATGGCGGGGACCGGTCCGGGTGCGCGGGCGGGGGAGGGAAGGGGCGCGGGATGGGCGGGCAGCCGTCGATGCAGGAGCTGATCGAGCGGCGCAGACGCCTCTCGTTCGTGGGGCGGGCCGCCGAACGGGCCGCCTTCCTGCGGAACTTCGACGTGCCGGTACGGGACCCGGGGCGCCGCTTCCTGTTCCACGTGCACGGCAACGCGGGCGTCGGGAAGACCTTCCTGGTGCGCGAGCTGGAACAACTCGCCCGCGAGGCCGGGGCGCTGACCGCCTACGTGGACGAGAGCACCGGCAGCGTGCCCGAGGCGATGGAGGCGGTCTGCGCCCAGTTCGCCCGTCAGGGGCGCCGGCTGAAGGAGCTGGAGCGGCTCCTCGACCGGTACCGCGAGCGCCGGTACGAGGCCGACCCGCCGGCCCGCGGCACGGCGCCGGGCGAGCCGTCCGCCGCCGGGATGACCCTGGCCCGGGCGGGCCTGGCGGGCATCGGCATGGTGCCCGGCGCCGGGCCGCTGGCCGCAGCCGTCGATCCCGGGCAGCTCGCCTCCGCCGCCGACCGGATGCGGGCCGGGCTGAGCGCGCACTTCCGCGGCCGGGACGACGTACGGCTCGTCCTGTCGCCCGAGGACGTGCTCACCCCGGTGCTGCTGGAGGAACTGGCCCGCGCCGCCGCCCGTTTCCCCCGCCAGGTCCTGTTCTTCGACACGTACGAGAGGACCGGCCTGTTCGCCGACGCCTGGCTGCACGCGACCATGGCCCAGGACCGGTACGGCGTGATGCCCGGGAACGTGGTGGTCGTGACGGCCGGCCGCAACCCGCTCGACCTCGGCCGCTGGGGACACTGCTCCGACTCGGTGGCCGAAATGCCCCTGCCGCCGTTCACCGAGCGGGAGGCGCGCGAGGTGCTGGCCGGGCAGGGCGTGGTCGCGGAACCGGTCGTCGCGGAGATCCTGCGCCTCACCGGACGCCTGCCCGTCCTCGTCTCGACCCTCGCCGAGACCCGCCCGGCCGACCCCGGCGACGTCGGCGACCCGAGCGCTACCGCCGTCGACAGCTTCCTGAAGTGGGAGCACGACCCCGTGCACCGCGCCATCGCCCTCGACTGCGCCTTCCCCCGGCGCCTGGACGCCGACGTGTTCCGCGCGGCGGCCGACTGCCCGGACGAGGCGGCCTACGCCCTCTACGACTGGCTGCGCGGCCTGCCCTTCGTCACCGAGCGCGGCGGCGGCATCCAGTACCACGACGTCGTCCGCGCGCCGATGCTCCGCTCCCAGCGGCTGCGCTCACCGCGCGGCTGGACCGCCCGCCACACCCGGCTCGCCGAGACCTTCGCCGGGTGGCGGCGGGAGGCCGAAGCGGGCGAGAGCGCCGAGGAGTCGTGGACCCGGGACGGGTGGCGCGCCCTGCGGCTCGCCGAGTCCTACCACCTGCTGTGCGCGGCACCCCGGGTCGCGCTGCCGCGGGTGCTGCGCGATGTCGTACGCGCCTGCGACACCGGCGAGGTGGCGGCCCGGCAGTGGGCGCGCGCCCTCGCGGAGGCCGGCCGGGACACCGACGCCGAGGCGCCGGCCCGCTGGGGGAGCGACCTGGGGCGGGCCCTGGAGGACGGCGGGCCGGCCGCCGCCCTCCAACTCCTGCTGAACCGGGCCGGTTTCGAGCCCGCCACCGAGGCCCTGGCCCGCTCGGTGCGGGGCAGCGTCCTGCGGCACGACGGGGCGTACGAGGAGGCGGCGGCCGAGTACGACCGGGCGATCGCGCTCGATCCCACGCTGGCCCGCGCCTACCGCAGCAGGGCCATGACCCGCGCCGAGTCCGGCGACTACGCGGGCGGGATCGCCGACCTGGACCGGGCGCTCGCCCTGGCCCCCGACGACAGCCGGGCGCTGGCCGTCCGCGGCGACTACCACCGCGTCCTCGGCGACGGCGACGCGGCACTCGCCGACCTCGACCGGAGCATCGCCCTCGACCCCGCCCGCGACACGGCCTGGGCGTCCCGGGGCGCCACCCGGCTGAGCCGCGGCGAACTCGCCGAGGCTCTCGCCGACCTGAACCGGGCCGTCGAACTCAAGCCCGGCTACGGGTGGGCGCTGGCCCGCCGGGCCCGGGTGTGGCGCGCGCTCGGCGAACGGGCCCGCCAGATGGCCGACCTCGACCGGGCGGTCGCCCTCCAGCCCGACTGGGCGTGGGTCGCCTGCGAACGGGGCGACGCCCTGCGGGTCGCCGGCCGGCACACGGAGGCGCTCGCCGAGTACGACCGGGCCGTGGACCTCGACCCCGACTACGCGTCGGCCTACGCGAGCCGGGCCGTCTCCCACAGCGAACTCGGCCACCACACCGAGGCCCTGACCGACCTGGACCACGCCCTGACCCTCCGCCCGGACTACCCCTGGGCGCTCACGCGCCGGGCCGAGATAGCGGCGCGGGCGACGGGGGCGTGACGGCGGGGTGACGGCGGCGGGGCCGCGGGCCGGACCCCGGGGGCGGCGCCTGGACACGGGCCCTGGATACGGACCCCGGAGGCGAACCCGGAGGCGAACGCGGTGGCGAACCCGGTGGCGAACCCGGAGGACGCCCCCGCGCCGGGGTGCGCCGGAGCGCCGGGGCGTCGGGGTGAGAGCGGGCGTGCTCCCGGTCGTCCGCGGGGTGTACGCCGGCGACCCCTTCGTATCGAACCGGAGCCTCAACCGACCGTTCCCGTTCGATTACAGTGCTGAGCTGTCGGACGTACGTGCGGGCGGTGCCTGGGGAGGTCTGGGTGGGTGCTACAGCCGGTGCCGTCTGGGGGCGTGCGGAGCAGCAGGACTTCCGCAGCCGGGTCCGCGGGACACTGCTCGGCGCGGCCGTCGGGGACGCCCTGGGCGCCCCGGTCGACGCGCTCACCCTGGACGAGATCCGGGCGGCACACGGCGCCGGGGGACTGCTCGACCTCGCCTCCGCGTACGGCCGGCGCGGCGCCGTCACCCATCTCACCCAGCTCACCCTGTTCAGCGTCGACGGACTGATCCGGGCCCAGGTGCGCCGCGACACCGGGGCCTGGCACCCGCCGACCGACGTGCACCGCGCCTACCGCCGCTGGGCGGCCACCCAGAGCGACTGGGGGCCCGACGAGCGCCGCAAGGACGACGGCTGGCTGGCCCGCGAGGAGTGGCTGTACGCCCGCCGCGACCCGGCCAGGGCCTGTCTGCTGGGCCTCGGCGACGACATCATGGGCACCCTGGACGCGCCCAAGAACCCCGGCGAGCCCGGCCCCGAGGCCACCGCCCGCTCCGCGCCGTTCGGCCTGCTCGTCGGCTGGGAGCCGCAGCTCGTGATGCAGCTCGCCGTCGAGTGCGCCGCGCAGACCCACGGGCACCCCGCCGCCTACCTGTCGGCGGGCGCGTACGCCGTCGTGGTGCACGCGCTGGCCCGCGGCGAGAACCCCGACACGGCGGTACGGCAGGCCCTCACGCTGCTCGCCGGCCGGCCCGGGCAGCAGCCGGTGACCGACGCCCTCCGGCACGCCCTGCGCGCCGGCGCCGTACGTCAGGGCGCGCCCGCCCCGGCGCTGGTCGAGGAACTCGCCGGGGACGGCACCGCCGAGGGGCTGCTCGCCGCCGCCGTGTACTGCGTGCTGGCCGGGGACGACGTACGGCACGGCCTGTGCCTCGCGGTGAACCACGGCGGCCCGTCCGCCGTGGCCGGCGCCCTCACCGGCGGGCTGCTGGGCGCCCTGCACGGCGAGACGGCCCTCCCGCCGGCCTGGCTGGCCGAACTGGAGGGCCGCCCCTCGGTGCTGGTCCTCGCGGACGACTTCGCGATGGAGATGACCCAGGGCCCCGCGCTGCACGGCCCCGGCAGCGCCTCCCCGGGCTGGCTCGCCCGCTATCCCCGGGCCTGAGGACGGGGGCCGCGTTCGCGGGCGCGGCGGCCGGTGCCGGGACGGGGGCAGGCAGGCGGCGCTGGTGTGCCCGGAGACGCGAGTGCGCCGGCCGGGGAGGAGAGGGCGCCGGCCGGAGACGAGAGCGCGCGGCCCCGAAACGCGAGCGCCCTGCCCCGGGACGCGAGTGCCCTGCCCGGAGCGGCTAGCGCATCAGTTCGCCGGCGTTCACCAGCAGGGACTGTCCCGTGATCGAGCGGGCCCTGGCGGACGCCAGGAACACCGCCGCGTCCGCGACATCCCCGTCCGTTGCCGGCTCGGGCAGTGCCATCCGCTCGGTGAGCCGCCCCAGCACCTCCGCCTCGGGAACCTTCTCGGTGTGCGCCGTGAACCGTACGTACGCCTCGACGGGCGGGCCCCACATCCAGCCGGGCAGCACGGAGTTGACCCGGATGCGGTACGGGCCCAGTTCCCGGGCCAGGGAGTACATCGCGCTCGTCAGCGCGCCCTTGGAGGCCGCGTACGCCGCCTGCCACACCTGGCTCGGCGCGGCGACCGACGACTGGGTGCCGATGAAGACGACCGAACCGCCGCGCTCCTTCAGCCCGGGCAGACAGGCGCGGGTCATCCGCAGCGTGCCGAGCAGGTTCACGTCGATGACCGACCGCCAGGTGGTGAAGTCCGCGTCCTGGAGGCCGCCGAAGTAGCTGTCCCAGGCGGCGACATGGACCACCGCGTCGATCCGCCCGAACCGTTCCACGGCGAGTGCGGCCAGCGCCTCGCACTGCCCCTCGTCGGTGATGTCCGTCGCCCGGTACGCGGTGTGGGCGCCCGCCGGGTCGAGTTCGGCCGCGGACTTCGCGAGGTTCGCCTCCGTACGGGCGCCGAGGACCGCGTTCCCCCCCGTCGCGCACCACGGCGGCGGCCACCTGGTGGCCGAGGCCCGCCCCGACGCCCGACACCACGACGGTCGTGCCGGTCAGCAGTGACATCCGGGACCTCCCCGACTCTGGCCAATTGTCTGACGGAGCGTCAGAGTATGGGCGTCCGGCGGAGGAAGGAAGCCCCGCGCACGCTTCACCGGGGGCCGCCCCGCCGGTCCTGTCGAGGAAGGGGACCGTCATGCCGGAGGAGACCCGCAGCGACACGTACGCGGAACTGGCCGCCCTCGGCCCGTACGGCGTCCGCCCGGGCCACGCCCTGATCACCCTGGTGGAACCGCACCCGGGCCACGAGTACGCCTACAACCGCTGGTACGAGGACGACCACTACTACGCGGGCGCGATGGCCATGCCCTGGATGTACGCGGGCCGCCGCTGGGTCGCCACCCGCGATCTCCAGCTCCTGCGCCGTCCGGAGAAGTCGGCGGTCGCGCAGCCGGTCACCGCCGGCTGCTATCTGTCCACGTACTGGGTCACCGAGGGCCGCTACGACGACCACATGAAGTGGACCGTCGGCATCAACCGGCGGCTGAACCGCGACGGCCGCGTCTACCAGGACCGCACCCACGTCTTCACGGCCTTCCAGGACCACGAGGCCACCGTCTACCGCGACGGCGCCGCGGGCCCCCGCGACTTCCACGCCCTCGACCACCCCTACGCGGGCCTCGTCCTCGAAGTGATCGACGCCGAATCCGCCGAGCAGCGGGCGGAGTTGCTGGAATGGCTGCGCTCCCGGCACCTCCCGAAACGGCTGGCGGGCTCACCGGCCGCCCTGGTGACGGTCTTCCGGCCGACCCCGCTGCCCGGCGACCGGATGACGTACGTGAAGCAGGTCGAGGGAGTGGACACCCGGCTCACCCTGCTCTGGTTCCTGGAGGCGGACCCCCGGGACCGCTGGCAGGACCACTTCACCGGCCTGGACGAGACGCTGCGTGAATCGGGCCTGGGCCGGCTGGAGTTGCTGGCCCCGTTCATCCCGACGGTCCCGGGAACGGACCGCTATGTGAACGAGCTGCGTCAGACGTCCACTTGAGCGGCGGCGCCGCACGGCGAGTGAGCCGAAGGGGCGCGCTCGGCACGGGCTCTTGCGCCCCGGAGGCGAACCGAGCCCAGGGAAAAGGAGAAAGCCCCCTCGGCCAGGACGGCGGGCCGGTCGAGAGGGCTCTGTCGGTGGAGCGTATGAAGTTGTGTCGGATCACGTGGCGTCAGACGAGGTCGGAGGCTCCCCGGCCGACCTCGGCCACGAAGGTGTTCCACGCGTCCGCGGGAAAGGCCAGCGTGGGGCCGGCGGGAACCTTGGAGTCCCGCACGGACATCGCCGCGAGAACGGGGGACTTGACCTCGACGCAGGCGCCGTTGCCGGTGGAGTAGGAAGACTTGGTCCACGTGTCGGTGGCGCCCTGCTGAATAGCCATGATCGCTCCAGAAAGCAGTCGTTCGTCGGTGAGTTGCCCCCGCCGACACCATCGGCGCGCTGTCACCGGGCTGCGGAACCACTACGGAATCCGCCGCACGGTTTGCGCCAACGTTGTTGTTCGGTGGCGTGATCGACGCTACTCGCCAACATCGGCCGGCGAAGAGACTATTCACTCGACTGGATGGCATATTCCGTTGGGGTCTTCCATATTCAGGTGCCGAAGGTGTAAGATCCGCCGCCTTCGCCCCCTCAGGGCGTGTACCCCTTGGCGATCTCCGCGATGAACTGGCGCGACTGCTCCACGTTCAGGGCCTGGGCGCGCAGATGCTCGTACATCACGCTGTACTTCTGGACGTCGTTCGCCTTCTCCAGGTACAGGTCGCTCGTCACGCCCTCGATGTAGACGACGCTGGAGTCCGCCGCGTCGGGGAACTCCAGGATCGCGTACTGGCCGTTGAGGCCCGGGTGCGCCCCCATCTCGAAGGGGATCACCTGCACGGTGACGTGCGGGAGCTGCGACTGCTCGACCAGATACTCCAACTGCTCGCGCATCAGGGTCCGGTTGCCGACCACGCGGCGCAGGGCGGCCTCGTCGAGGACCGTCCACAGGCGCAGCGGGTTGTCCGGGGCGGTGATGCGCTCCTGCCGCTTGAGCCGGACCTGCACACGCTTGTCGATGTCGGCGGGCGCGGTCTCGGGCAGCGCCCCGGCGATCAGCGCCTCGGCGTAGGGCCGGGTCTGGAGCAGACCGGGGACGACCTGCGGGTCGTACACGCGCAGGCTCGCCGCGTCGGTCTCCAGACCGATGTAGACGCTGTACGGGATGTCGCCGAAGGAGTGCCACCAGCCCTGCTGGCGGGAGTCCTTGGCCATCTGCATGAGCGAGTCGACGATCCGGTGGTCCTCGACCTCGTAGACCCCGCACAGGTCGCGGACGTCGCGCTGGCTGATGCTGCGGCGGCCGTTCTCCAGGCGGCTGATCTTCGACTGGGAGACCAGCAGTCTCTCGGCGACCTCTTCGGCCGTCATGCCTTTCAGCTCGCGGAGCCGGCGCAGCTCCTGGCCCAGCCGGCGCCGCCGGACGGTGGGATTGACACTTGACGCCACGGGACGTGCACCTCCGGCTGCGGGCCTCTACTTTGCGTATCTGCTGTTGAGCAGATTGCCACCAAGGTGCTTTCTACCGCTGGGAAACAGCGGATATGCGCTGGGTACGCGCACATTCGGGGTTCCGGCCGGTATCGGCGCCCCTGTCCGGCGTCCCCGTCCGGCCCCGGCGGCCAGCCACCGGGCCCGCCGTGGAATGCGGCCGCGCGGGGCGGCGGGACCATGTCGTCGTCCGGACGTACGGTCCTGTCGCCCCGCGCGAGCCAGCGGCTCCCGAACCGGATCATGGGGACTGCGGTTGCGGCGCTGATGTCCTGCGGCGGTGCTGGTGCTGCGTGTGGTGCGGGTACTGCGTGTGGTGCGTGCACTGCCGGTACCGCCGGTACTGCGGATGGTGCCGGCCGTGTCGGTGACACGGGGTCGTGCGGGTGGTGCGAGTTGTGCGTGTGGTGCGTGTGGTGCGGTCCGCCGTGGGACTGCGGCTCAGTGGACCACGGCGCGCGCCATCGACCCGTGACGCGGCTGCATCGGAACACCGCGCGCGGGCTCCGGCGCCGACCTGACGCCGGCGGTGGCCGGACGGCCTGCCGGTGCCGGGCTGCGGCGCGGCTGTGCCGCCACGCCGTTCTGGACGTCCATCACGGCGTGCGCCACGAGTCCGCCCATGGGGTCGTGCCTGATCAGGTCCCGCAGCCGGGAGCGGGACGAACGTCCCTCGTTACCCGGATACAGGTGCTTGCCGAGTCCGACCGCGTGGGCCAGCGCGGCGAGCGCCGCGGTCCGCGGGTCCGGCGGGACGCCGGTGCGGATCGCGTTGTCCAGCCGGGCCTTGATCTCCCGGCTGATTTCCGTGTCCGTCGCCTGATAGCGAGTCGTCGGAAGCACCCCGCACATCTGGCCGGCCACGGCATGCACCATGCCGCACCTCTCCAGATGCGAGAGATAGGTCTGGCGCAGCCCCAGCCGGGGCCCGCCAATCCAGTTGACCGCGCGTACGGGTGCTCCGCGTCGGCGAAGCAGTTCCAACGCACAGTCCAGTGTTGGATCTCCAGTCGGCCGTGGCACCACCACGGCGATACGATCCCCGTCTGGGGCTATCCGTCCGGCCAGCGCCAGCTCCACTAGCTGTGCTCCGGCCAGACCGAGGTCGAGCGACTGCGGCTGTGCGGTGGTACCCGTGGCCGGGTCCAGCGCCAGCAGCAAAAGCTCCTCCGGAATTGTTCTGCGGCTCCTGCCCATCCATGCCTCCCCGCGTGGATGAATGACAGGGTGACCCCTCTCACATTGGTCTGTCGAGGGTGCGTGACCGGAATGTAGTGGAACCGGTAGGTATGTCGTTCTCGTCTACCGCAGGGGTCAATCCCTCACACAGGACACTGGTACATGGTTCGGACAGCGATGTCCGGGCGGCGGGTTAAGGGTTTGACGGTTCGGTTCGGCGCGCGGAGGGCGTGCGTCGCATGGAGGAGGCATCGGTGGCGGGCGAGTCCCCCGACAGGTCGAAGCAGAACGAGTCGCCGGCGGCGTCGGCGCCGTCGGGAGAAGCGACGCCGGTGACCCCGGCGGCGGTTCCGGGTCCGGCGCGGTCGGGCGGTGCGTCGTCGGCGCCGGCGACGGCGCGGGGGGCGGCTCCGGCCGATCCGCGGATGGCGATGGCCCGCGAGCGGGCGGCCACCGTACGGGTGGATCAGGCGACGGCGGTCTTCTCCACGAAGGCGCTGGCGACCGATGCGGCCCGTGCGGACGCTTCGGCCGAGTCCGAGTCCGAGTCCGCATCCGCGTCCGCGTCCACCGTCACGGCGGAGGCCTCGCGTACCGCCGAGGCGGGCGGGGCGGCGGAGGCGGGCCCCGAGGGTGACACCCGGCTGCGGGCCGCCGTCGCCGCGTGGGTCGCCGGGACGGACGATCCGGCGACTTCCTCCGGTTCCGCTGGTTCCTCCGGTTCCGCTGGTTCCTCCGGTTCCGCTGGTTCCGCCGGTTCCTCGGGCGTCTCGGGTTCCTCGGGTGCGGGGGCCGGGTCCGGCTCCGGCGCCGGGTCCGGCTCCGGTGACGCCGACGAGGCCGCCGGCGCGGGTCCCGCGGGCGCCTCCGGGGCGGCTACGCGGGCCGACGAGCCGGAGACCGGCGCCGGGGACCTCGCGGACGCGGAGAGCCCTGAGAGCGCCGACGACGCCTCGGACGCCGGTTCCCGGAAGGGCGCGGGTTCGTCCCTGTCCGCCGGGTCGACCGAGTCCGCCGGGTCGTCCGAGTCCGGCGAGTCCGGTGCGGTGTCGGAGTCGGACGCGGTGACCGACGGCCCGACCGACGCCGTACCCGACGCCGGGCAGCCCGCCGACGCCGAGCCCGACACCGCCGAGGCGCCGGAGGCCGCCGGCGACGACGAGACGCCCGGTGCGGAGGCCGCGGATGTCCCCGCTTCCGCCGCCGAGCCCTCGGACCGCGAGCCCTCCGACGCCGCCCCCGCGTCCGCCGACGCCGAAGCCGAGCCGGAGGACGCCAAGCCCGCGTCCGAGAAGCCCGCCCCCGAGGACGCCCCCGGCACCGGCACCCCCGGCACCGCCCCCGGCGCCACCCACGACGGGGACACCGCCCCCCAGCCCCCCGTGGACGCCGCCCCCAAGGACGAGCCCCCCGTCGACCAGCCGACCGCCGTCTTCAAGGCGCCGCGGCCGGCCGTGGACCAGCCCACCACCATGCTCAAGCTGGGCGACACCGCCCGGCGCCCCGCCGGCAAGAAGGCCACGGACGGCACCGCCCCCGAGGAGACGTCCGGGAAGACCAGCGAGAAGCCCGGTGCCGCCAGGCCCGCGGACGGAACCCCGGCCAAGTCCCCGGAGGGCCCCGCCGCCAAGCCCCCCGCCGGTGACCCCGAGCGCACCAGCCGGTTCGTCGCGCTCAAGTCGCTCGACGAGGCCGCCGCCCCGGCGCGCCCCACTCCGCCCGCCGCCCCGGCCCGCGCCGACAAGCCGGCCTCGGCCACCGCCGTCGTCCCGCAGGTCGGTCCCGAGCGCACCACCCAGCAGCCGCTTCCGCCGAAGCCCCCGCTGGACCTGCTCGCCGAGCTGACCAACACCCCGCCGCCCCCGCAGACGCCGGTCCGCACGATCGTGCGGCGGGTCAAGATCTGGACCCCGCTGGTCCTGCTGCTCGCCGTGATCTTTGCGGTCGCACAGGCCTTCCGTCCGCTGCCGACGCCGGATCTGGACCTCGCTGCCGACGAGACGTACACCTTCCAGGGCGGCACCCTCGACCTGCCCTGGCCGGGTCAGGGCCAGTCCGCGATCGAGGTCGACGGAGTCGGCAGCCTCGGCACCGACGGCAAGCAGACCCCCGCTCCCGTCGCCTCCGTCGCCAAGATCATGACGGCGTACGTGATCCTCAAGGAGCACCCGCTCAAGGGCAACGAGGACGGCGAGAAGATCACCGTCGACCAGCAGGCCGAGGACGAGTCGAAGCTGCCCGACGAGTCGACGGCGGCGATGTCGAAGGGCCAGCAGTTCACCGAGCGCCAGATGCTCCAGATGCTGATGATCCCCTCCGGCAACAACGTGGCGCGGCTGCTGGCCCGCTGGGACTCCGACAACAAGAGCTTCGTCGCCAAGATGAACGCCGCGGCCAAGGACCTCGGCATGACGAACTCGACGTACACGGACCCGAGCGGGCTCCAGAAGACCACGGTCAGCACGGCCGTCGACCAGATCAAGCTGGCCCGCAAGGTCATGCAGAACGACGTGTTCCGCAGCGTCGTCGGGATGGCCAAGGCGGACATCCCCGGCCTGGACCACACGATCTACAACAACAACGACCTGCTGGTGCAGCAGGTCGGCGTGATCGGTCTGAAGACCGGCTCCTCCACGCCGGCCGGCGGCAACCTGGTGTGGGCCGCCACGAAGAACGTCGACGGCAAGACGCGGACGATCTACGGGGCCGTGATGAACCAGAACGCCGGCACCGGCAAGGTCTGGGACAGCCTCCACCTGGCGCTGGCCAACAGCCAGAAGCTGATCGACAAGGTCCAGAAGAGCCTGACCACCGCCACCGTCGTGAAGAAGGGCCAGGTCGTCGGCTACGTGGACGACCAGCTCGGCGGCCGGACCCCGGTCGTCGCCACCCGGAACATGACGGCGGTCGGCTGGCCCGGTTTCAAGGCCCACCTGTCGCTCGGCGCGGACGACGCAGGCGTCCCGCACACCGGCAAGGCCGGCACGGTCGTCGGCCGGCTCACGGTCGGCGACGGATCGAGCCGCGCGGTGCGGATCCCGGTCGCCCTCAAGTCGGACCTGGCCGAGCCCGGCCTCGGCGCGAAGCTGACCCGCGTCGGCTGAGCGGAGACGGGTATCCGACGTCGTAGCCGGGCACGCATCGGTGACGTACGCCGGGGAGCGGCACCCGCACCGCACTCCGCCGGACGGCGCCCCACCCGGGCGCTGTGCGGCGGAGTGCGTGCTAGCGTCGCGACAATCGGGGCTGCTCGCGAGCCGCGGGTCCCGGCCCAGAACGGACAACGGGACACGGGGAGAACCTTGCAGTGGCGACAGCGGAGCCGACCCACGCCGACGACGCCGATCCGGGCCCTGGCACGGACCCGCGAATACCGCTGCGCGACCCCACCCCCGACCCGCTAGCCGCCCCCGCCGACCACGCGGACACCGGCCCGGGCGGCCGTACGGAGACCGGCCCCGCCGACCGCAGGGTCACCGGTTCCGCCGGCCGCACGGACACCGGCACCTCCGGCCGTACGGACACCGGCCCGGGTGAGCGGACGGCCAGCCCGGGTGAGCGGACGGCCGGCCCCGGTGAGCGGACGGCCGGTCCCAGTGAGCGGGCGGCCGGCCCGGGTGACCGGGGGACGGAACCGTCCGGCACCGCCAGGCCGAACCTCTTCCGCCAGCACCCCGTCCTCCTCACCACCGTCCTCGCCGGTGTGCTGCACGTCGTGTGGTTCTTCACGTTCGCGAACAGCGGCGGCGACCTGGCCGCGCAGGACGCGTGGGCGGAGTTCGTCGGCCGGCACCCCGACTCGGCGTACAACCTCGCCTGGTACGGCGGGATGCACCCGGTCTCGTACAGCGTGGTGTCGCCGTACCTGATGTCCGTGCTCGGCGTCCGGACGACGATGATGATCGCCGGGACGCTCTCGGCCGGGCTGCTGACGATGATCCTCATCCGCAGCCGCGCCGTCCAAAACCCGACGGCCCCGGCGCTCGCCGGTGTCTTCGCGCTGCTCTGCAACGCCGCCTCGGGCCGGGTGACGTACGGCCTCGGCACGGTGTTCGCGCTCGCCGCGGTCGCCGTCGTCTTCTGCTGGCCCCACCGCTGGCGCTACAAGCGCTGGGCCAAGGCACTGTGCGCGGCGCCGCTCGCCGCCCTCGCGACGGCCGCCTCACCGGTGGCCGGACTCTTCGTCGGCCTGATCGCCGTCGCCCTCTTCCTCCAGAAGCGCCGCCCCGGCGCCTACGCCCTCGGTATCGCGCCGGCGGTCGTCGTCGCCGTGTCGGCGTGGCTGTTCCCCTTCTCGGGCACCCAGCCGATGGCCGTCGGGTCGGTGCTCCTGCCGTTCCTGTACGCGGTCCTCGTCTTCCTGCTGGTCCCCAAGGAGTGGACGACGGTACGGATCACGGCGGCCGTCTCCGGTCTCGCGGTGCTCGGCGTCTGGGTGATCAGCTCGCAGATCGGGTCGAACATCACCCGTCTGTCGATGCTCTTCGGCGGGGTCGCGCTGATCGCCGCGCTGCCGTTCGCCGTCCCGAAGTCCCGCAAGTGGTACGCCATCGTCATCGCGTTCGTCGGCTTCAACGTGTGGATCGGCGTCAAGTCGGTGGACGACGTGGTGCACACCACCCCGGCCGCCTCCTGGGCGCGCGAGCTGGCCCCGCTGGTCAACCAGCTCCAGGTGGTGAACGCCGAGAAGGGCCGCGTCGAGGTGGTCCCGGCCCGCTCGCACCGCGAGGCCTCCGCCCTCGCCCCCTACGTGAACCTGGCCCGCGGCTGGAACCGCCAGGCCGACATGGAGCGCAACCCCCTCTTCTACGACGACACGCTCAACTCGGCGAACTACCACGAGTGGCTCCAGCGCTGGGCCGTCCACTACGTCGTGCTGCCCAAGGGCGAACCGGACGGCGACGGCGGCGAGCGCGAACGCCAGCTCGTGCAGCGCGGCATGCCCTATCTGCGCCAGGTGTGGGGCGACGCCAACTGGCAGCTCTTCGCCGTCACCGACCCGGCCCCGCTCGCCGAGCCGAACGCCGTGGTCGACCGGGCCGAGCAGGGCGAGCTGACCATCGAGGTGAAGAAGGCGGGCCGCGTCCTCATCCGCATCCCGTACTCGCCGTGGCTGAGCATCGTCGACGCCGACGGCAAGAGCCTGAAGCCGCCGCAGGAGACGCGGGCCTCCAAGGAGCGCGCGGAGGGCACCGCGAAGACGTACGACAACCTCAACGGCTGCCTGACGCCGACGGAGGAGACCGCGGCGGGCGACAAGTGGACGGAGCTGCTGGCCCCGAAGCCCGGCACCTACCGGCTCGCGGCGCCCTACCAGCTCCCCCGGGGCACCCCGTGCCCGGAGGAGCTGCGCTAGACCGGCCTGCCGGGCGCCGCCGCCTCGCGCCTGGCCCTGCCCCGCGACCCGCCACATGATCCAAACGACACGCCCTAGTTCTGCTCGAACGGGCCGCAGTACGTCAGGCCCGCCTCCTCCAGCGGCTCGTCGCGGAAGAAGCGGACGAGCAGGTCGCAGAAGTCCTGCGGGCGCTGGAGGTGGGCGAGGTGCCCGCACTCCGCGAGCGTGGTGAAGCGCGAGCCCGGCAGGTCCGCCGCCACCGCGCGGACCATGTCGGGCGTGGTGAGCGTGTCGTGCTCGCCGGTGAACGCGAGATACGGCACCGCCGGCAGCGGCGCCCGCCGGTACCACTCGTGGGCCAGCAGACGCCGGTTGCGCTCCACCGTCACCGCCACGTCCCGCGGGGTCTGCGCCGCGAACTGCTGGTACATCAGCCGGGCCAGCGCCGCGTGCTTGCGTACGGTGAGGTCGCCCGGCGGCGGTACGAAGCAGCGGACGAACTCCTCCGCCGTCTCCTCGACGCGCCCCTCCTCCAGCATCCGCACCCACCCCACGAGCGCCTTCGCGAACCACTCCGGCACGTGGTCCGACATGCCCTGCACGGCCATCCGGCGCAGATGCTCCGGGTGCCGCTGGGCGAGCCGGAGACCGACCGCGCCGCCGTAGCAGCCCGCGTACAGGTTCACCGGGCCGAGCCCCAGCTCGCACAGCATGTGGTGGGCGCACTCGGCGAGGAAGTCGATGCCGTGCTCGGCGGGCAGGAAGTCCGCGTCCCCGAAGCCGGGCAGGTCCACGGTGACGACGGTGCCCAGCTCGCCGAGCCACCGCTCGTGACGCACCCACGAGTACCGCGTCTGGTCCGAGCCGCCGAGCACGAGCAGCGGCTCCGCGACGGGGGCGCGCCGCCGGACGACCCGGGCGGTGTACGCGTACCCCTCCCAGGAGAGCCGGCGCTCCTCGACTTCCGTGGACGCCCCGCCTCCGGGTGCCTGGGAGGGGACGTGGACCGTGGAGGCGACAGAAGGCACAAGGAACTCCCGGGAGGGACGAGATCACCGAAACTCCCACTGGTACACGCTCCCCGTGCGGAGCGCCCCCTCCGTCACACGAAGTGGGGACCCACCTTCACCCGAAGGTGGGCGCGCCGCACCGCCCCGGCTACGGAGCCGTGCCGCGACGCCCCGGCTACGGAGCCCTGCCGCATGGCCCTGGCCAATTGCTGCCCTGTCGTGTCCTGTGCTGCCCTGCCCTGTTCTGTCCTGTCCAGGTCACCGCACCGGGAACGCCACGTCGCACACCGGGTCCTCGGGTGCGGCGGCGTCCCAGTCGGTGAAGTAGATCTCCCGGCAGGGGCCGTCGATGGTCAGGCCCTGCCCGGCGGCCCAGTGCTCGACGGCCTCGAAGGCGGCGAGGATCTGCGGGTGCGCGACCTGGGCCTTGGTGATCCGCGTGTAGGCGACGCGTCGCGCGGGCTCCACCCGGACCCGTACCCCGGTGCCCCGGCCGCGCTCCGCCGCCCAGGCCCGCGCGGCGGACTCGTCGGCCACGGGGACGCAGGCCTCGGCGGGCCCGTCGCTCTCCTCGCCGACCTCGGCGTGGTAGACGACGAAGGGCGCCCCCACCACCCCGCCGGCCGTGCCGGCTCCCTCCTCGAGCCGGCCCAGCGAGGCGGGGATCCACACCGGCAGCTCGGCCGCGAGGACGTGCCGGCTCTCGCTCAGCACGACCTGCTCGGGCAGCTCGGCGGTCTCGACCGTGAACTTCTCGTACATCTCGGAACTCCTCCCGGAAAGACGTCCACGGAGGTAGCCGGCGAGCACCCGCTGCGAGGCGAACCGTGCCTCGGCGCCGTCCCAGTAGGCGGCGAGCAGCTCGGCCGCCTCGGGCGCGGGCGCTTCCACCACGTCCGCGATGCGCGCCAGCGGCATGTCGAGCTGGCGCAGCAGCGCGACGAGCCGGGCGCGTTCGGTCTGCCCGGCGCGGTAGTAGCGGTAGCCGCTGACCTCGTCGACGTGGGCGGGGCGCAACAGTCCCAGCCGGTCGTAGAGGCGCAGCGCCTTGGCCGACAGCCGCGCCCGCGAGGCGAACGCGCCGATGGTGAGCAGGTCCTTGTCCACCCGGTCATCCTCCGTCACCGGGCGAGGGCCGCCCGGTGACGAGGACGCTGCCCCTTGCCCCAGGGGCAAGGTCAACGGAAGGGAGACGGAAGAGGGGAAGAGGGAGGGGGTGGGGAAGGGAACGGTAGGGGGAGGGTCAGCCGATCGCCTTCTCGATCGCGGAGACCAGCTCCGCGGACTCGGGCTCGGTCTGCGGGGAGAAGCGGCCGACGACCGAGCCGTCCCGGCCGATGAGGAACTTCTCGAAGTTCCAGCGGATGTCGCCGGTGTGCCCCTCGGCGTCGGCGGCGCCCACCAGACGCTCGTACAGGTCGTGCCGGCCCTCGCCGTTCACCTCGACCTTCTCGGTCAGGGGGAAGGTCACGCCGTAGGTGGCGGAGCAGAACTCGGCGATCTCCTCGGAGCTGCCGGGCTCCTGGCCCATGAACTGGTTGCAGGGCACGCCGAGGACGGTGAAGCCCTGGGCGGCGTACCGCTCGTGGAGCTGCTCCAGACCGGCGTACTGCGGGGTCAGCCCGCACTTGGAGGCGACGTTCACGATGAGGACGGCCTTGCCCGCGTACTGGGACAGATCGGCGGAACCCCCCTGGAGGGCACCGATCTCGGTGTCGAGCACGGAGGCGGAGTGGTCAGTAGTCATGAGCGGATGCTAACTCCGCCGGGTGACACTCCGTCGGCCCCGCCCTCCCGGCCCGCGCGCTGGGCCGTGACGAGCACCTCGCCGGCCGCCGTCCGCGAGTACAGCACCGACCGGCCCGCCCGCCCGCGCCGTACGAGCCGTGCGTCCAGCAGTACCCGCAGATGCCGTCCCACCGACCCGAGCGCCTGTCCGGTCACGGCGACGAGCTGGCTGGTCGAGAGGGGGGAGTCGAGGAGGACGAGGACCTGGGCGCGGGCGCCGCCGAGCAGGGCGCCGAGGCTCTCCGGGACGGCCGTGGCCCGTACGTCGGCCAGCGCGCCCGCGCACGGGTAGACCATGGCGTAGCGGCGCCCGTCCTCCCAGGACACCCACCAGGCCCGCGGCGTGACCGGTACGAAGACGAGCTGGGCCCCGGAGATCTCGCGCGGCGGGTACGCGTGCAGGTTCACCTGGAGGCGGTTGCCGCCGAGCCAGCGGGTCCCCGGCCGCAGCCCGTCCAGCGCCGCCGCCCAGCCGCCCTGGGTCAACTGCGCGGTCCGCGCGACCACATCGGCCTCCAGGACGCGCCGCCGCCGCTCCCAGTCGGGCCGTACCGCCTCCTCCCAGAGGGCGGTGAGCAGCGTGGCGGCCCGCTCCGGGAGATCGTCGCGGTCCGCGAGGGCGGCGGGCAGCCGGCCGGCCGTGGAGCGTACGAGGTGGGCGCGCGCGTCCGTGAGCGACGCCTCCCGCACGCGGGCGACCTCGGTCTCGAAGCTCTCGTCCCCGTACGGCGCCGGGGTGAGGAAGTCGGCGGTCCACCCCCGCCCGAGCCCCGAGCGCACCAGCAGCGCGGTCACGGGATCGGCGGCCAGCCGGGCGCGGTACGCGGGCAAGTGGGCGTCCAGCCAGGCCTGTTCACCGGGGTGCGCGGCGACGCCCGCGTGCAGCAGCTTCAGACAGGCGAACGTCTCGGCGAGCGGCGAGAGCACGAAGCGGCTGCCGGCGAGGGTGTCGGCGTTGACCTGCCACCAGCCCATACGGCCTCCGGCCTCCTTTCCGGGCTTCGCCCGAGGGGGTGCTTGCAGTGAACTCTCCCGGAAGGCTTCGGAGGGCCCTCCGTCGGCGCCCGCCGGATGCCGGTGACGTTTCGCGGGTGCGCGAAACAGTACCGGGCCTTTCGCCCGCGCCGGAGACTCCCCGCATGCGCAGCTACTCCCAGCTCTTCCGCACGCGGGAGTTCACCCCGCTGTTCCTGTCCGCCTGCCTGAGGACCGCCGCCTCGACGGTGAGCGGCCTCGCCCTCGGCACCCTGGTGTACCGGGCGACCCAGTCCCCGTTGCTCACCGCGCTCAGCATGTTCGGGCCGTCGCTGGCCCAGGTGGTCGGCGCGACCACCATGCTGTCGGCCGCCGACCGGCTGCCGCCCCGGGCCACCGTCACCGGCATCGCCCTCCTCTTCGCGCTCGGCACGGCGGCCATGGCCATCCCCGGCCTCCCGGTCTGGACCGTCTTCGCCCTGCTCCTGACCCTCGGCCTGATCCAGTCCTGCGGCGGCGGAGTCCAGTGGGGCCTGCTGAACGAGATCCTCGCCAAGGAGGGCTACCTGCTGGGGCGTTCGGTCTTCAACATGATGAACGGCCTCGCGCAGATCACCGGATACGCGGCCGGCGGCGTCCTGGTGGCCCTGCTCTCCCCGCGCCTCACGCTCCTGCTGGCGGCCGGACTCTATCTGGCCTCCGCCCTGGCCGCCCGCCTCGGCCTGACCCGCCGGGCGCCCCGCGCCACCGGCCGCCCCTCGATCGCCCGCACCTGGCACACGAACGCCCGCCTCTTCTCCTCACCGGAACGCCGCACCCTCTATCTCCTCCTCTGGGTGCCGAACGGCCTGGTCGTCGGCTGCGAGTCGCTGTACGTGTCGTACGCGCCCAGCCGGGCCGGTGTGCTGTTCGCGTTCGCCGCGTTCGGGATGTTCCTCGGGGACGTGACGACCGGCCGCCTGCTGCCACCCCGGGTCCGGGCCCGGCTGGGCATCCCGTTCCTGCTGCTCCTCGCGAGCCCGTACCTGCTGTTCGCGCTCCACCCGGGAGTCGGGGTGGCCGTCGCCTGCGTCACCCTCGCCTCGGCCGGCTTCGGGTCGAGCCTGATCCAGCAGGAACGACTGGTCGCCCTGATCCCCGACGACCTCAGCGGCCACGCCCTCGGACTGCACTCGGCGGGCATGCTCACCATGCAGGGCGTGAGCGCGGCCCTCGCCGGAGGCGTCGCCCAACTCACCTCGCCCGCAACGGCGATGACCGTCATGGCGGCGGCCTCGATCACGGTGACTCTGACCCTGGCACCGTCACTCCGCCGGAACCGGGACAGGGGCGGGGAGAGGGGCCCGCGCCGGAGTGTGGGCCGGAGTCGGGGTGTGGGCCGGAGCCGGAGCGTGGGCCGGAGCCGGGGTGTGGGCCGGCTCCGGAACAGGCCGGTCACGCCGGACCGCCAACACGGGGAGCCCTCCACCCCAACCCCGAGCCGCTCGCAGGTGAACTCCCCCTGAATCCAACGTATTCGGCGGACCGGGGTCACAACCGCCCACCCCCTCCCGCGGTCGAACGGGGTGCCCGGACACGCGTATCCGAACGCGAGCGATCCGGGACCTCACGAGGGAGAAGCATGTTCCGTCGTCCCACCGCACCCCCGCCCAGGGCGCTCGCGCTCGCCGCCGCGACCGTCGCCGTGTCCGCGGCGGTCGCTGTCCCCGCGGCGGTCGCCGTCCCCACCGCCGCCGCCGCGACGGCGAAGGGCGCGACCGCCGTCTCCACCGGCCAGAAGCTCTACTACACGGCCGCCGCCGGGCAGACGAACCACCTCAAGATCGACTGGAAGCTCGGCCCGACCGACCCGGACTCCCAACTGGCCGACTACATCTACACGTTCGATGACACCGTGACGATCACCCCCGGCGCCGGCTGCGTCCGCCCGGACGCGAAGGACACCACCAAGGCCGTCTGCACGGTCACCGAACCCAACACCTCGGCGTCCGACCTCGACACCCTGATCGTCGACCTCGGCGACCGCGACGACACCGCCACCGTCGACCCCGACAACAGCGGCTACTCCCGTATCCACGGCGGCCCCGGCAACGACACCCTCACCGGCCACGGCAGCGACGTCCTCTACGGGGACGACGGCGACGACCACCTGTCCGGGGGCGGCGGTGTCTACAGCGAGGGCGCGTTCGGCGGCCCCGGCGCCGACACCCTCTCCGCCTGCGGCTACACCTGCCACGGCGGCCCGGGCGACGACTTCCTCATCGGCGGCCTCAGCGAGGCCGACCAGGACTACACCGACTACGGCAACGCCCTCTACGGCGACGACGGCGACGACATCATCTACGGCAACGAGGGCGACGACCTCATCGAGGGCGGCCGGGGCGACGACCGCCTCTTCGGCGGCCCCGGCGCCGACACCCTCTACGGCAACTCCGGCAACGACCTCCTGCACGGCGGCCCGGGCAAGGACCGCCTGTCGGGCGGACCGGGGGTGAACCGGGTCTACCAGGACTGACCACCAGGGGCTCACCACCAAGGCTGACCATGAGGACCGAGGCCCCCTGGAAGACTCCCCGGCGGCGGGGTTCACGCGCGGGGGCAACGGTCCGGGCCGGCCATGGACTCCTTGTCTGTGAAGGAGGTGCTCATGAGGGACGGCAGGCAGGCCCGGGACGCGGAGTTCCAGAGGTTCATGACGGGGCACTGGCCCCCGCGGGACGACACGGACCTGGCCGGCGACCAGACCGACGCCGGGGACCTGATGGCCCGGGCCGACGACCGCGGCGCCCTGCTCGCCGCGCTGGCCGAACTGCCGCCCCGGCAACGGGAGGCCGAGACCCGGACGGCGCACGCGATGGGCTGCTCGGTCGGCACGGTCAAGAGCAGCGCGGCCAAGGGGATAGCCAAGCTGCGCGCCCTGCCGCGGCTCAATGACGTCGTGACGTCGTGACGTCGTGACGCAGACGGGGCGGATGTGATGAGCACGCACGGAGAGAACGACACCATGGCACCGAGGGACGTCAGCCCTCTTCTCACCGGCATCGCGGAGGAGTTCGAGGTCGGGGCGGCCCTGGTTCAGGCGGTCATGCGGGCCGGCGGCAGGCGCCGCGCCCGGCGCCGTACCGTGACGGCGGTCGCCGCGCTGGTGCTCGCGGGTTCGACGGGGGCGCCGGCGCTGACCGTCCTGCCCGGCGCCGGCGACGACGCCCGGCCCGCCACACCGGGTCCGGCGCCCGGCCGCCAGGTGGACGAGCCGCAGATCTCGCACGTGGGCTTCGGCAGGTACGACGGCGCCCAGTGGGGCGTGAACGTGCAGGTGTGGCCCGCCCCCCTCAACCAGGCGGAAGCCCCAAGGCAGTTGAAGGCCATGCGGAGCTGGGGGGTCTCCCCGGTGACGACGGGCGGGGCGTCCGACCTGGTGGGCAGGACGAGTTACTTCGTCCTGCGCGGATACGGGAACGGCGGCAAGCATCTGGTGGCCTTCGGCAGGCCCCGCAAACGGCAGGCCCCGGGCGCACAGCGCACCCGGGGCCGACGTGGAGGTGAGCCAACTACCGCATCTACAGCCCTACTTGTTGGTGGTCGCCACCGACGCGAGGTCCGGCCGGGGTGCCACCGCGGCGGACCTTCCCGGAGCGGCCGGGCCGGTCTCGGCGGACGGAGCGGCCGGGCCGGTCACGCGGCCCGTGCTGCCGCCGGCCGGCGCGGAGAGCGCCGACTTCTGGGGCGCGGGGTCGAGCCCCTTGTAGTACGGGTAGTACGTCACGAGCGAGCTGCCCGCGCTGATGGCCGAGCCCGCCGCCGTCAGCTCGGCCGACGAGATCGACGACGTCCCGCCGAACGCGAAGACCACGCCCACCCCCGCCGCCTGCTGGCGCAGATAGTTGGCGTCGGTGTCCGTCAGCTTCGTGGCGTCGGACCACAGGATGGGCCCGTACTGGAGCATGCCCGAACTCGCGGTGACCCCGCCGCGCCAGCTGTCCGTCGAGGCCAGGCCCACCTGGGACGGCGCCGCCCACCAGAACCGGGCGAGTTCGACCGAGGTGCCGTCGTGCCCGCTGCCGCTGACGGGGTAGTACGTGTACGTGCCGGGCCACTTGGAGAAGGAGGTGTGCGTGAGCGCGTACCGGGCCGAGGCGCCGACGGGGACGACCATCGTCTTGTCGGGGTTGAGCGAGTTCAGGTACGACTTCACCGACGAGGACAGCGAGTTGCCGTCGTTGAGGACGACCGTCCCCTTGCCGCCGTAGCCGAGCGCCCCGGCGGCGGCGGAGGCCGCGATCGCGGAGTGGTAGTCCGTGCCGGTGGCGAGGAAGACGTATTCGGGCTTGCTGGTGACGGCCTTGGCGACGGCCACGGACGTCGAGTAACGCGAGGTGCCCGAAAGCCGCTTGGGGGTGAAGCCGAGCGAACCGACCTTGGCGGACACCGCGCTGGAGAGCACGCTCGTGCCGCCGATCAGGTAGACCGTGGCGCCGGGCTTGAGCGTCCGCTTCAACTCCGCCTGCGCGGCGGACGACAGCGAGGACTTCGCGGTGACCAGCACCGGGCCCTGCTTCTGGCCGCCGAGCGACTGCGCGGTGAGCGCGTACGACGGGCTGTCCTGGTTGATCAGGACGGCGGCCTTGGCGTTCAGCAGACCCTTGCTGCTCTGGCCGAGGGTGTTCCAACTCCAGCGGGAGGCCGCGAGGTTGGTGCCCGCGGAGTCGGCGCCCCAGACCCGGCCGACGCTCTGGCCGCGCAGCGGCTGCCAGGCGAGGTCGAGGGTGGCCGCGGAGTGGCCCGGCATGGGCAGCGTGGAGACCGAGTCGTCGGCCAGGTCCAGGACGCGGGTCGACGCGGAGTTGTCGGTACCGGTGTTGAACACGATCTTCGAGCCGGACGGCGCCCACTCCGGAGCGGTGGCGTGCGCCCCGGTGGTGAGCCGCCGCTCTCCCGTGCCGTCGACGTTGATCACGAACAGCTCGCCGACCGAGTCCACCGTGCGCACGAAGGCGACACGGGTGCCGTCGGGCGACATCGCCGGGTGCGAGCCGCTGTCCGCGAGCTTGGTGAAGCCCTGGGTGCCGGCGTCGTACAGCCACACCGCCGAGCCGGTCGGGCTCCCACAGGTGTCGCCCGTACGGACGAAGGCGATGAGCGAGTTGGCGGCGCCGCTCGGCTGCCGGTCGCAGCCGTCCTCGGCCGTGGAGAACAGCGGCTGGGCGTAGCGCGAGCCGTCGGTCTCGGCCCAGCGGAGCCGGCCGCTCGCCGAGTAGACGACGATGCTGCCGCCGGCGACGAACGTGGGATCGCTCGCGCTGCCCACGGAACTGCTCTTCTCCGGGATCTTCACCAGCGTCGAACCGGTGTACCGGCGCGTCTCGACCCGCCCGCCGCGCACGTACGCGACCCGGCTGCCGTCGGGCGACCACGCGGGCTGCGAGGCCTGCGTGGCGATGGTGGTGTAGGTACCGCTGCCCGGCTTCACGAACCGCAGGCTGTGATCGGCGCCGTCACGGAACGCCAGCACACCGTCCTTGGCGTCCCACTTCACCGGCCCGGTCGCCACGGCGTCCGGAGCGCCGGCCATCCCGGCCGCCACGGCCACCGCGGTACCCAGCGCCGCGAGCACGCGACGTCTGTGAATCTTCATGAGCCCCCACAAGAGTGATCAAAGTTCTGCCGTTCGTCTCCCCGACGCGAAACGGAAAGGTCACGTTCCTTGACGGCAGCTGGATCACCGTAACGGTGCGGGGCCCTTAGGGGAACAGGATTCCTGGGGCGAACGTGGCGGATACATTCGGATACCTCTCTGTCTGCGCCGGACCGCTCCTCGGCTCTGTGGAACCGATCGGTCGGAACGGAGGCCCGGCCCCTTCTCCGTCCGACCTGGCCCTCGCCGTATACGTCAGCGGTCGGACTTCACCTTCACGGTCCGGTCGAAGTACCGCGTGACGCCTGTCACCGTCCACCTCGCCTTTGTGACGCCCTGAACCCACTGCTGGGCGGCCGCGGCACCTTGAAGCACTTGCCGACGGCGTGGCTCCCATGCTGGTCCCCGGGATGCTGGCGTTGTCGTCGGACCCAGCTTCGCTGCCGCCGACGCAGGCGGTGAGCAACAGAGCCGCTGATGCGGCGAGTGCGGCCGTGACGAGCGGGACAGGGCCCGGCGAGTTGACGTATTTGCTGGTCAAGCCGAGCCGTGCCGTCGACGGGCACGCGGGCGGGGTCGCACGGACGAGGGGGTACCGGGCAAGGCGGGACCGGGGGAGTCGCCGGGGAGCACCAAGGGGCCGACCGGTGCGGGCGGTTGACCGTTCGTGTCCTCCGTGCCTGGCAGGAAGGGGCTGTCCGGGAGAGTGTGGGCTTGCTTGGCGTGCTCGGGTGCGGGGAGCACGCGGCGTCGGTTCAGCTCGGCGACATCGATCAGGGGGGCTGCCACGACCCGGTCGAGCAGGTCTGCCTGCTGTGGCTCCAGGGCGGTGAGCTCACTGAGTACGGCAAGAATCTCGACGAGTTCCCGGCTTTATTCGTGTTCCCAGCGCTCGGGGCGCTCGCGGTCGAGTTCGCTGGTCACTTTGCCGGCCATGCGGCTGCTGCGGTACGCGAGCCAACTGTCGAGTACGTTTCGCCCGCCCGTGGTGTAGTTGCGCATGCGCGGCGTGACTCCTGTGAAGAGGCCCCCCTCGATGATCAGATGCTCGTTCTCTGAGTTGTAGCTGATGTGGGAAGGGAGTCCGTCAGGTGCGACTTCTCGGGCGTACTTGATCTCAGGGTGCAAGCTTCGCCACCAGGCCGGCGTGCCTACCGCGCGGCCTTCACCTGGGCTGATGCTGTGTGTGCCGAAGGTGGAAGCCCACAGAATGCGGTGTCCCAGGTGGACAGCCTCGTGCCAGAGGTCACCGGCGGCGGTCAAGGGGACGCGTACCCCGAGTGAGTTGAGATCCTCCGCAAAGTTCTCGGTGAAGGCGGGATGGGCGGTGATGGCGGCGATGTAGGCCAGCAGGTCCTCCGGGACGACCTCTTGGAGACCGAAGGAGTTGGCGAGGTGATGCAACAACCCTGGGGTGATGTTGGGGGCCCGGTCGGCACGCAGGAACGGCAGCACGCGACCGCCGTTTCCATTGAAGTAGTGCATGTCGGGGATGAGGGCCGTGAAGAGCAGTGCTGGGCCGGTCTTCAGACGTTGTGAGTGTTGTTCAACGACGAAGATCTGGCCGTCGACGGAGGCTTGCCACAACTCCGGACGGGAGCGGTCGATGACGCGCCCGTCGGCAATGATCCACTGACGGTCAAAAGCTCTGCGGGCGATGCGTATCGGCGTAGGACAGGGGTTCTCTTCGTCGCGCAGGAGGACCGGCGGGTGGGGATGGCCTGGAATCTGAAGAGCTTCCTTGTCCAGGGTGCGGTCGCCGGTCTCTTTGAACAGAGCCTTCTCTGGGATGGAGACCTGCAAAAATTGCTCCACGAACTGGCGCCAGGCGATGCGCCAGACGGCCGTCATGGCCGTTCTCGGGGGCATCCTGCACAAGGCTGTAAGTGTCCTGTGGGATGTCATTAGCGGAGCCATGTAAGGGACACCCCGGCCCACTGCGGGCCGGGGCCTTCGCTTCGACTAGCAGAGACCCAACTGGGTCTGGCTCCTATGCGTTTCCTTCGGCTGCGCCGTGGGTTCCGGAGGCCACTTGCCGTCTTGAGGGAGTCGCTGGCCACAAGCTTGGACGCTGAGAATTGTTGGAGTCTCGTCCAGAGATAGTCCATGAGACGGGCTGCGGCCTTCTGGCTGATCCGGATGGATGACGATGTGGGGACGGGCTAGGCAGGCTCCAGTCCCCTCCGTTCTCGCCTAGAACATGGCCTCGCTCTCGCCTGCCCGCGGCAAGCGGGTCGCGTACTCGGGAACGGGCAGAACGCCTGCCGCCGTTAGATCGTTCGCCGTGATGAGAGGTCCTTGGCAAATCTCAGCCAGAAGCTGACCTTGTACCGGCTCCAGGTCAACCAGTAGACCCAGGACGTTGAGCAATTCGAGCAGCTCGGAAGTCCAGTCAGGGAGCCAGGTCGGCGAGTACTCGTGATCTAGAGAGCGGAGGCGCTTGCCCGCGGGCTCTTTCCGACGGTATCCGAACCATTTGTCCAGCACGTTCATGCCGGAAACGGAGTAACGGCGTACCTCCGGTTCGACTGGTCCAACGCACCCCTCGCCTATCCATAGCTGCTTGGCGTCCTCGTTGTAGCGCATAGCCGTTGGCATGCCATCAACAGTGTCGGGGATTGCGACTAGGCTGATGGGGCGCCGCTCAGCCGGCAGACGGGGGTGTTGAGGTGCTGACGGCATCCCGGCGTCGGCGTCAGCGAAGCGCTCGCCATACGTGTGCAGCCACAGGACTCTCCGCCCTACTTCAAGTACACGGTTCCAGAGGCTGGCAGATGCTGTAAACGGTATACGTGCGCCAGGAATCTCCAAGTCCTCGGCGAACTTTTCGGTGTACGAGGGATGAGAGGATACTGCAGCTATGTAGGCGACGAGATCTTCCGCGGATACCGGAACTCCGAGGCGCTGAGAGATGACATACAGGAGCTTGGGAGTGACGTTTGGCGTCTCCCCATCCGCGTCTCTATAAAGGGGTCGGACCGCCCCGCTGCGACCATTAAAGTAGTGCATATCAGGGATTAAGGCGCTGAAAACCAGGCCAGGTCCGTTCGTAATTGCATGGGCATTTTGTTCTACGACGAAAAGCTGTGACGAGCCTCGCACTCGCCACAGGTCAGGCCGCGGCACCACCATTAGGCGATTGTCTGGAATTACCCATTGACGGTCGAAAGCTCGGTATCCAACCCGCACTGGTGTTAGCATAGCTCGGTCTTCCTGGGCAAGCGTTGAAAAACCTCGGTCTTGGATGCCGGGCAGAGGGCCTACTACGGTGTTCAGATCGCGGTCGCGAGCCTCTCCGAACATCTCTCTCTTCTCGTCCTCGTCAGCCGCGATAAAGAGTTGCCAACGCCGACCAAGAGTCTCCTGGTCGGGTGCGTAAGCCCACACGCGACCTGGTGTCACGCCCCGAGATGACCACGGCATGAGATCGCTAAGCCGTGGGCTCGACTCCCATAGGTCACTTCCTGGGGGTAGGAATGGAGCGATTTCGCCGGAAGCGCAGGTACGCCACCGGGTATCACTTAGTTGTAGGCCTGTGAGCTCCTGGATTTTCTGCTGGCGATGGCCTGCCAGAGAAATATGCCGCACGACTGCGGGTGGCTTCGGTGATTCTGATTTCTCTTCAGGTTGCCGCCATCGTACGAAGACAGCGATGCATAGTTCCTGGGCGACTTCAGGAAAGATCCGGGTTGACGCATCTGGGCGCTGCCCTTCGGGGGACAGGTCGATAATCCAGCCTTCGTCTGCCACTGATCTAAGATATTTGCGCATTCCTGCGAAGCCAGCACCCTTGATCCATGCGCGCGGCGTGATAAAAGTGATCACGCCGAAAGGTGAATCATCGTGAGACTCGAATACCTTCCAGGCGGCCCAGTTCCAGAAGTAGATGTATAGATTGGACATCTTAGACTCGTGCTTGCCGTTGCCGGGGAGCCGGAACTTGGCCAGAGGAGGATGAACTCCTGCCTTGGGATCGCCGAGTTCCACCCACTTTCCCACTCCATGCCTTACAGCGTCATATGGTGGGTTACCCAGAACAACCATTACTCGCTCATCGCGTTTCACCTTGTTGGCTTGCTTTCGCGACTCTGCGATTGCTTTGAAGGTCCCTGGAAGCCAGTTGAACTCGTCTTTCGGGTTGTCCAGGGTGTTTGTCACGTATAGGCGAAGGCCGCGAGCCGGGGCGGAAGATTTGAGATCCTTTAACCTGGCATGCATGCGCAACTCGGCAACCGCGTAGGGTCCGGTCTGCATTTCGAAGCCAATTAACCTCTGCCCCGTCATCTCGCGCAGACGAGGTCCCACGGCCCCTGGGCCTTCGTCTTCGTGAATCGTATTGGCGACTCGGTCCAGGATGTTGAGCAGGAAGGTGCCGGTGCCCATTGCCGGATCGACGACCACGACTTGCGGTGAGGCAAATCCATTAGCAATTCCGAGGCGTAGTCGGATTACGTCCTCCGTAAACCTGACCATGGCCGCGACGACCCCATTCGGGGTGTAGTAGGAGCCAGTGCGTTCGCGCAGTTTCGGGTCGTAGACCTGCAGGAAGTCCTCGTATAGACGCAGGTATGCATCCCCGGATCCGTCATCGAGACGCTCCCAGTCCACCGGGCCGATGACACGTATTAGAGTGTCGAGGGTCGTTGAAAGTCCGGTGAGCGAATCGTCTGTAAGCACGTCCAGAGCCTTGCCCATAAGCGAGTGTTTCTTCCCAAGCTTTGTGGCAATGCCATGCATAGTGTCGTGCTCGAAGATGATCCCTTCCACGCGGGCAAGAAGCAGGGCGAAGACTACGGTTTGAGCGTACTGGTCCGCAAAATCCTCTACGCTCTGCTCAGGGAAAAGGAGTTTCCCCCAGTCCTCTTTGAGGACGGTTAGTGTCTCCAGGCGCTTTCCGGACTTCTCCAGACGTAGTGCTTCCTTGACCTCGGAGCACAGGAGCCGACAAAGGCCAGCAACGGCTCGTACCAACTGCGTAATATTACGGGGGGGCTGGGGCTTCCAGGTCAGGAAGTCAAATAGCAAACGGGAAACGCCGCTGTCGAGTGGCGCTAGCCGACTTCCTGCGGTCTTGACGGAGGTGTTCATGCGGGCGACTTCGCCTACACGCTGACCGCTGCGGTATAGGGCCCACTCGTTACCGTCGGAGTACAGTACGTTTGGTAGGAGTTTTAGTTTTTGCCATTGGGCGGCATTGCGTCCCTTAAATGTCTCCGGGTCGGCGCCGATGTCTGGTCGCTTCAGTTCCACATGACCGACTAACGCATCGGCAACATATACGGCGTAGTCCGGACGGGCGCCAATGTCTACGAGAGGGACCTCGCCGACCAGTACTGACTTCAGTCCGAGTGCTGCGGCTGTGCGTGTAATCAGGCGCTCAAATGGACCACGAAGCTGATCTTCGGTACCTGTTGAGCCTTTGAGCTTAGGCTTTAACTCCTCGCCGAAGACGGCAGTTGCTTCACGGACCGTTTCCTCGAACCTGCCCGTTTTGGACACAGGACCCCCAAGTCCCTTACATATAGCAGGTGTTGATGCTCCGTCACGATAGGGCCGATAGTGATCGCCTGCAAGAGATCCCGCTACCCGCTCCACCTGCAGCGTGACGGAGTGTGACGCGCGCGAGTGTGCCTGGATCCCCCCGTAGTCACCTGTGGTCAGCGCGAACGAGGCGCACCTCTTGGGCCCATCCAGTGATCTCCGCGTCCCGGCCTCACGGGCTAAAGAGAGAGCAGCCTTCCGAGTGCTCTCGGCTGCGGCTCGGTCGCCCATGTCGTACTGGACGCAGCCGATCAGAAGCGCGAGCCGCTCCGCGCGCGGCGCTGATCTATCAGCACGTGGTGAGCGGTCGCGACCGCGATATCGCGGATCGGCTCGGCTCGGCTCGGCTCGATGATCCGGGAGACGGAAGGGAAACGCGCCTGCAAGGAAGGGGAGCAGGAAGGGCTGCTGCTCTCTGAGGGATCGGCGCAACGCGTGTCTGCTGTGTACGCGCGGCAAGTCGCTCGTTCCGAAGGCTTTCCGAAGGGCTGTCTCTGCCGATCCGAGTGCCTGCTGAAGGCGGGCCGCCTCGGCTTGTGTGCCGTCGGTGCAGTCGTGGACGGGCCCGTTCACCCGGACATAGTCAGCCATGGACACGCGAGCCGCGTAGGCAGCTGATTGCAGGGCCACAAGCGAGTCGGGAACCTGTATGTCGTCCGCCTCCGCATGCTAGACGCGGCGGGGGAAGTGCCATAGGCCAGGGGCGCAGTGGTGCGTGAATGCCCGACATCGGAAACCGCAAAGGGCCAGTCCGGGAGGAACCCCCTCCTGAGCTGGCCCTTCTCTCTGTGCCCCCGGCAGGATTCGAACCTGCGACACCCGCTTTAGGAGAGCGGTGCTCTATCCCCTGAGCTACGAAGGCGGGCGGATCGTGTGGGATCCGGTGGCTAGCCTAGCTGATGTGGGATAAGAGCCGGGAAAGGTTCCCGGGTCGGGTGATCGGGCTTCCCGGTCGGCCGCGCCGGTCTCCTGTCCTCACCGGGCGCTCTCCCCTCTGATACGTCCGATGTGTCCGATGGGGCTTTCTCGGCGGCGGCTGCCTTCCTTTGGGTGTACGGGCGTCTGGGCGTCCGCACGTGTTCGCTTGCCGCTCGTTCAAGTCCTGCCCCTCCGTGGGTGGTTGGCTCGGGCGGTGGGTGCCGGGGGCTGATCCCTGGCCCCTCCTTCACGTCCGACCCGCACCCCCCAACCCCCTCACCGACGCGTAACAGCAACCCGATAGTTCCCGTCCGCCCCCGCGTCCAGTACTCGTACCGTGAGGCCCGCCTTCTGGTCCGTGAAGGTTTCGCCGGGGGAGTAGGGGGCGTCGGAGAGTTCCGCGTGGACGTTGGGGGAGCGGGTGCAGCCGCCGCTGTCGCGGTGGGCGTCGGAGACCGTGACCGGGCCGTTGCCGGTGTCCACGTCCGTGCTCACCTTGTAGACGAGGATGCCGGGCCGGCAGACGGCGGAGTCGTTGCCGGCCCGGGTGCGCAGTTCGAGGACGTACGTGCTCTTGGTGCCGAGGGGGACGACGACGAGCTTGTCGCCGCCGCGCCGCTCCAGCGGGGTCACCGTGTACTCGGTCGTACCGGGCGCCGCCGCGCAGCGGATCTGCGAGTCGTCGAGCCAGCCCAGCTTCCACTTGTGCCAGCCCAGCAGGTCGTTGTCCGCCCCCCAGTCCTCGCTCATGATGTCCCAGTGCCCGACCGCCCCGCCGCCCTCCTGTGTATAGAGGTCGGGCAGGCCGAAGGTGTGGCCGTTCTCGTGCGGCAGGACGCGGTAGCCGGTGTCGGCGTACGAGCCGGAGCCGTCGTCCTGGCGGCTGTAGACGAAGGACGCGTTGGAGACCGGGACGCCGTCCGCGACCGGCGCCTCCGTGTTGCCGGCGAACGTCACCGACAGCACCGTGTCCAGCGCCGAGGGCCCGGCATTCGGGGTGACCAGCACGTTCAGGATGTCGTACGAGCGGAAGTCGACCTCGGGATCGGCCGCGGCCACGATGTCCTGCACCAGCTCGCGGTACCCGGGGTCGAAGGGCGCCCCGCGTTCTATCCCGTACTGCTTGAACGGCTTGGGCATCCGCAGCCAGCGCCGGATCGGGGCGTCCGGGCGGTAGTCGAGGCGGCCGTAGGAGCCCGTGCGGAACCATTCCTGGGTCTTGGGGAAGAACTCGTCGTACCGGTCGAGCGCGCTGCCCTTGCCGGGCGCGTCGGAGAAGTCGACCATCAGCGTCAGCGCCCGCAGCGTGCCGGTCGAGCGGGCGTAGCCGGGTGCCGTCGGGATGCCCTCGCCCATCTGCACGCCCGCCGGGCCGTGGATCATGCAGGGGCGCAGTGCCGCGCCGCGGGCCAGCGGCACGGAGCCGGCCGTCGCCGACCCCGCCGTCAGATGCCCGCTGCCGGCCGCCGTGCTGACGGCCAGCGTCAGTACGGTCACCGTGGCGAACGCGGCCACACGGCGCGGGCGTATCCGGCGGCTGGACGGCTGCATACGGGGGCCCTTCGCTCCACGGCAGCCGCCGGTCTCCGACTGCACCCTTGCGATCACCCTCAGTCGCCGGCGCGCCCGGCGCGCGCTGGATGAGCCCGATCGGGTCCACCCCCCCCTGGGGTGAGAGGGGTCCACCCCCCTGGGGTGAGAGGGGTCCACCCACCTGGGGTGGGAGGGGTGCGTGGGAGAGGTGGGGACGATGGTGTGACTCAGGTCACATAATCTTCTTCGCCTCGCGGGAAATAACCGGGGATCGTTTCCCCGTTTAGCCATACGTCCGAGCGAAACGGGGACCGAATCCCCGGATCGCAGCCGCAGCCGTAGTCGTAGTCGTAGACCAAGCCGCGTCACACCACGACGCTTCGAGGAGCCCACCGTGCAGACCGCAACCCCCGTGCAGCGCAAAGTGGCCCGGCCCCGTGCCGACGCTCTGCGCAACCGGGAGCGGATCGTCGCCGCCGCCCGTGAGATGTTCGTCGAGTTCGGGCCCGAGGTGCCGTTCGACGAGATCGCCCGCCGGGCCGGTGTCGGCAACGCCACGGTGTACCGGAACTTCCCCGACCGCGACGCCCTCGCCCGCGAGGTGGTCTGCTCGGTGATGGACCGCACCTCGGAGTGGGTGGAGGAAGCCCTGGCCCGGGGCGGCGACGCCTTCGAGTCGCTGAGCGGCTTCGTGCACTTCGCCGCCGACGAGCGCATCGGCGCCCTGTGCCCGATGCTCTCCGAGGGCTTCGACCAGCACCACCCCGACCTGGTCGCCGCGCGCGACCGGATCACCGACCTGATCGAGCGGCTGATGGCCCGCGCCCGCGAGGCCGGACAGCTGCGGCCCGATGTCGAGCTGGGCGATCTCATGATCGCCGTCAGTCAGCTCACCAGGCCGCTGCCGGGCACTGCGTGCCAGGGCATCGACCGGTTCGTGCACCGTCACCTGCAACTGCTGGTGGACGGTATGCGGGCCCCCGCCCGCTCCGTACTGCCCGGAGTGGCCGCCACCGTGGAGGAGCTGCGACGAGGCTGCTGACCACCACCGAGTCCCGGCGCGCGACCCGCGACCGTACTCGACCTCGGCCCTCGTGACCCGAACTCGAACCTGAACCCGAACTCGCCCTCACGAAAACACCGTTACGACTCGACCTCGCAATTCGACCGCGCAATTCGACCGCGCAATTCGACCGCGCAATTCGATCTCTCGACTCGCCCGCACGGCCAACCGGCCACGCGCGACCCGCGCCCGGCGCGCCCGCACCGCGCCGCCACCCGCGTGTCCCGCACGGCAACCGGCCATCGCCGACCGGTCATCCAACCGGTCGTCACCAACTGGTCATCACCAACCGGCCGTCACCAACCGGTCATCGTCGACCGGCAAGCAGCCACCGGCGTTCGGCCAACCATCGGCAACCGGTCACCGGTTTCCCCCGGTTCCACCGGCTTTTTCGCTACGAAGTCCCGGAGTGGGTATCCCCATGTCTGAAACGGCAACGACCAAAGCGGTCCCGGACCTTGAGTCCGAGGCCCACAGCAATCGCTGGAAAGCGCTCGTCTTCATCGCGCTCGCCCAGCTCATGGTGGTGCTCGACGCCACCATCGTGAACATCGCGCTGCCCTCCGCGCAGCACGACCTCGGCATCACCGACGGCAACCGGCAGTGGGTCGTCACGGCCTACGCCCTCGCCTTCGGCGGTCTGCTGCTCTTCGGCGGCCGTATCGCCGACCTGTGGGGCCGCAAGCGCGCCTTCGTCGTCGGTCTCGTCGGCTTCGCCCTGGCCTCCGCCCTAGGCGGCGCCTCCCAGAGCGGCGCGATGATGTTCGGCGCCCGTGCCCTCCAGGGCGTGTTCGGCGCGCTGCTCGCGCCCGCCGCGCTCTCGCTGCTCGCGGTCATGTTCACCGACGCCAAGGAGCGCGCCAAGGCGTTCGGCATCTACGGTGCGATCGCCGGTGGCGGCGGCGCCGTCGGCTTCATCCTCGGCGGCGTCCTGACCGAGTACATGAACTGGCGCTGGACCTTCTTCGTCAACATCCCCTTCGCGATCATCGCGGCCGCGGGCGCGTACTTCGTCATCCGTGAGCCGAAGGGCGGCCGCAACCGTTCGCCGCTCGACATCCCGGGCGTGGTCCTGTCCACCCTCGGACTGGTCTCCCTGGTCTACGGCTTCACCCGCGCCGAGTCCGACGGCTGGAGCGACACCGTGACGCTCGGCCTGTTCGTGGCCTCCGCGCTGCTGCTGGCCGCGTTCGTCTACACCGAGTCCAAGGTCAAGGCCCCGCTGCTGCCCCTGCGCGTCCTCACCGAGCGCAACCGCGGTGGCGTCTACCTCTCCCTCGGTCTCGCGATCATCGCGATGTTCGGCACGTTCCTCTTCCTGACCTACTACCTCCAGATCGTGAAGGGCTTCTCGCCGATCTCCACCGGCTTCGCCTTCCTGCCGATGGTCGCGGGCATGATCACGGGCTCCACGCAGATCGGCGCCCGCCTGATGACCCGGGTCGCGCCGCGCCTGCTGATGGGCCCCGGCTTCCTGGTCGCCGCGGTCGGCATGCTGCTCCTCACCCAGCTCGAGATCGGCTCCTCGTACAGCACCGTGGTGCTGCCGGGTCTGCTGCTGCTGGGCCTCGGCATGGGTACGGCGTTCATGCCGGCCATGTCCCTGGCCACGTACGGCATCGAGCCGCGTGACGCCGGTGTCGCCTCCGCGATGGTCAACACCTCGCAGCAGGTCGGCGGCGCGATCGGTACGGCCCTGCTGAACACGTTCGCCGCCTCCGCGACGACCGCGTACATCACGGACCACATCGCCGGCGCCCACTCCGTCGCACAGCAGAAGCTCGTGCAGGCGCAGGGCATGGTGCACGGCTACAGCGTCGCGATCTGGCTGGCGGTCGGCATCCTCGTGCTCGCCGCGGGCATCGCCTTCACCCTCATCAACACCGGCCGCCCGGACGCCAACCTGGTCGCCGGTGCGGGCGAGGGCGCGGAGGACGAGCTGAAGGTGCCCGTCATCGCCCACTGACGGCACCCGCCCGCTCCGGTCTTCAGGGACTGCCCGTACGGACGCGGGGTGGGGACGCCTCGTCCGTACGACTCCGGGGGGTGCCCCGGCTCCCAGCACAGGGAGCCGGGGCACTCCCATGTCCGGACCCCGGCCCATGTCCGGACCCCGGCCCATGTCCTGGCGCGGACCGCGGCCCATGTACTGGCGCCCCCCCCTCGGCCCCAACCCCTGTCCAGGCCCCGACCCTGTCCCGACCCCGGCCCCGACTCCCGATCCCGCCCCCCGCCCCGGCCCCTGTCCCCTGGCCATCCCCACCCCCCCCCGCGGGTGTCAGCGCAGCCAGGGCAGGTCCGCGCCCGCGTCCTTCGGCTGGAGCCCCTCGGCGATGATCCGCATGGCCTCGCCGAGGGCCTTCCGCTGGTCCGGGCCGAGCCGGTCGAACAGGGCCTGGCGTACGGCGGCCACATGGCCCGGCGCGGTCCGCCGCAGCACCTCGTAGCCCTCGTCGGTCAGCACCGCGAACTGCCCGCGCTTGTCGGAGGGGCAGTCCTCGCGCCGGACCCAGCCGTTCTTCTCCAGCCGGGCGACCGCGTGCGAGAGCCGGGAGCGGGTGATCTTCGCGTTCATCGCCAGCTCGGTCATCCGCAGCCGCCGGCGCGGGGCCTCGCCGAGCTGGACGAGCAGGCCGTAGTAGATGTGCGGCATGCCCGCGTCACGCTGGAGCTGGCGGTCGAGATGGTCCTCGAGGAGGGTCGTGGCGTGCATGTACGCGCGCCAGATGCGCTGTTCCTCGTCGGTGAGCCAGCGCGGCTCTTCAGCGGGAGCGGATGCCGTGTTCATGCACCCACTGTACGAGCCCCTTCTTGAAAATTAAACAAACCCGGCGTAGCGTCGTCCGCCTAACAACTTGAGACTTTAAGCAACTGCTTCAAATATCAAGCATCGCGCCGTACGATCGACGCGAACCCTGGAGGGAGCCGCCATGTCCGCCGCCACCGAGGAGCGCACCGCGCCGGAGCGCATGCCCGCCCTCTACCTGAGCCACGGCGCCCCGCCGCTCGCCGACGACCCGGTCTGGCCCGGCCAGCTCGCCGCCTGGTCCGCGGACCTGCCCCGCCCCACGGCGATCCTCATGGTCTCCGCGCACTGGGAGGAGGCCCCGCTCGCCCTCGGCGCGACCGAGACGGTCCCGCTCGTCTACGACTTCTGGGGCTTCCCCGAGCACTACTACCAGGTGACCTACGCGGCCCCCGGCGCCCCACGGCTCGCCGAGTCCGTACGGAAACTGCTGCGCGCGCCCGGCACGCCCGTGCAGGACATCCCGGACCGCGGGCTCGACCACGGGGCGTACGTGCCCCTGGTCGAGATGTTCCCCGAGGCCGACATCCCGGTGCTCCAGGTCTCCCTGCCGACGCTCGACCCGGTCCGGCTCTTCGAGATCGGCCGCAAGCTGGCGCCGCTGCGCGACGAGGGCGTGCTGATCGTCGGCTCCGGCTTCTTCACCCACAACCTCGCCGCCCTGCGGCACACCGGCGGGGGAGTGCCGGCCTGGTCGAGCGAGTTCGACGACTGGGGGCACCGGGCGCTGGAGGCCGGTGACGTGGACGCGCTGCTCGACTTCGAGCGCAAGTCCCCGGCGGGCCGGCTCGCCCACCCGCGCACCGAGCACTTCGCCCCGCTCTTCGTGACCATGGGCGCGGCGGACGCGGCCGGCGAGCTGGACAGCCGGCGGTCCGTGATCGACGGGTTCTGGATGGGCATGGCGAAGCGGTCGGTGCAGTTCGGCTGAGCGTGGGGCGTTTCCCGGCGGGGGCGAGTCCCCGGGGGGTTCCGGGGACTTCCCGGTAGCTTCCCGGTAAGTCCCCGGGGTGGCTCAGAGGTCCTTCTCGTACCAGGCGACGTCCCAGTAGCGGCCGAACTTGCGGCCGACCTCGCGGTACGTCCCCACGTGACGGAAGCCGAAGCGTTCGTGCAGCCGCACGGACGCCTCGTTGGGCGGCACGATGCCGGCGTACGCCCGGTGCACGTCCTCCGTCGCGAGCGCCGCGAACAGGGCCGTGTAGAGGAGCGTGCCGACGCCGCGGCCTCCGGCGCCCGGGGCGACGTAGACGGTGACCTCGACGGAGGTCTCGTACGCGGGCTTCACGCGGAACGCGCTGGACGTGGCGTACCCCAGAATCTCCTGTGAACCGGGGTCCGTGGCAACCATCAGGCGGTGCCGTCCGTCTTCAGGGTGGGAGAGCAGCCACGGCCGGCGCTCCCGCGGCGTGAAGGCGACCGTGTCGAAGGTGACGGGGGTCTCGCGAACGTAGTGGTTGTAGAGGTCCGTGAGGGCGTCGAGGTCGGCGGCGACTCCGGTCCTGACCTGCACCTCTGCGTGTTCCGACGGCATCAGCCCTCCCGTGTGGTCCGACAGGGTACTGCATGATCAGAAAAATCGAGGGGCCCCGTGGGAATTCTGTCCTGATTCCAGTCGTTGTTTCCATCGGATGCCGGGCACCCGGGAGGGTGAACGGAAGTCCAGGACCACCCGCTAGCCACCATCGCAAGGGAGCACGCATGGCAACCCGTGCCGTCGCCCGTCGTCAGTCCGCCACCGGCGAGACCACCGACGCGGCACGCAGTGTTCGCGCCGTAGGCGGCGAGATCGCCGACCGCGACCTGGTCGGCATGTACCTCGACGAGATCGCGCGTACACCGCTGCTCGACGCCGCCAAGGAAGTCGAGCTGTCCCAGGTCATCGAAGCGGGTGTGTTCGCGCAGCAGATCCTCGACGGCGAGACCGAGGCCAAGGCGGACGCCTCGCGCGAGGAGCTGGAGGCGCTGGTCGCCGACAGCGAGCGCGCGAAGGACGTCTTCATCCGCTCGAACCTCCGCCTGGTCGTGGCCGTCGCCCGCCGTTACCCGCGCAGCGGCCTGCCCCTGCTCGACCTGATCCAGGAGGGGAACGCCGGCCTGGTGCGCGCGGTCGAGAAGTTCGACTACCGCAAGGGCTTCAAGTTCTCCACGTACGCCACCTGGTGGATCCGGCAGGCCATCACCCGTTCCATAGCCGACCAGTCGCGCACCATCCGCCTCCCCGTCCACCTGGTGGAGGAGCTGGGCCGGATCCGCCGCGTCCAGCGCGAGTTCAACCGGGAGAACGGGCGGGAGCCCGAGCACGCGGAGATCGCCAAGGAGCTGGGCTCGACGCCGGAGCGCGTCGGCGACGTCCTGGACTGGGCCCGCGACCCGGTCTCGCTGAACATGGCGGTGGACGACGAGGGCGAGACCCAGTTCGGCGACCTGCTGGAGGACACCTCCGCCGTCTCCCCCGAGCAGTCGGTGCTCACCCTGCTGCGCAGCGAGGAGCTGGACGACCTGATCGGCCGCCTCGACCAGCGCACGGCCTCCATCATCAAGATGCGATACGGCATCGAGGACGGCCGGGAGCGCACGCTGACCGAGGTCGGCAAGGAACACGGTCTGACCCGTGAGCGCATCCGCCAGATCGAGAAGCACGCCCTGCTCGAACTGAAGAAGCTGGCCCGCGACACCGGATTCGACGCGGCGGCGTGACCCGGCCGAGCGTTGTGCGGGACGTGCCTGCACCGGGCGCGGCCGGCGTGGCGTGCGACGCGGGCATGGTGTGCGACGCGGGCGTGGTGAGTGACGCGGGCGTGGCGTGCGACGCGGGCGTGGCGTGCGACGCGGCGGGGTCGTGCCGGCCTCACGGGTTCCGTCATGGACGGGACGCGGTGAGGTCGTACGCGGCGAGGTCGTACGTCGTGGGCCCGTACGGGTGCGGTCGCGGGCGGCGTACGCTGCCGACGAGACCCCGCTCTCCCGGTTCGCCCGGCGGCACCCGCGCCACGTTGGCCACAAGTCGACCAGACATGGCCATGTAAGGCCGCTTCAACCCGCTGGGCTCAGGGAACAACATCTCAGGGCCCGGGGTTCAGGGCTCCGTCCGCATGGACGTGGGACGCCCCCGAAAACCGAGTCCCGACGCACACCCCCCCCGCGCCGGGACTCTCCCAGAGCCGGGCTCCGGCGCCTTCCCCCCCCTGGCGCCGGGGCCCGGCTCACCCTTTTCTGCCGCCGTGGTCTGCCGCCGTGGCCCGGTCGGGTTCCGGGCGGGAGCGGATGTCCCGGGGCGGGCACGAGGGTTCCGGGGCGGGCGCGAGGGTTCCGGGGCAGGATGAGGTCGGGCCACCCCGGACCTGAACCCCGGGGTGACCCGAATGGCAGATTGTGCCACAGCGGCATAGCCTGCCGTCCGTGAGCGGTAGTAAACGTGAGGCAGCCGCCTCGACCGGCCGAGCGGACGCGGAGACCGCACCCGATCGCCCCGTGCCCGCGGCCGGGGAGGGCCCCTCGCTCGTCGAGCGGCGCAAGGCGGCCACCCGGATGGAGATCGCCCGGGCCGCCGCGGGCCTTTTCATGCGCAACGGGCTGCGGGCCACCCGCGCCGAGGACATCGCCCGCGCGGCCGGAATCGCACCCCGCACCTTCTACCGCTACTTCGCGACCAAGGAAGAGTCCCTCGGCCCGCTCTTCGCGGCCGGCGCCCAGCGCTGGGCCGACGCGGTCCGCGACGCTCCGGCCGACCTGCCCGTACCCGAGGCTCTGCGGCGCGCGGTCGTCTCCACCCTGACCCCGGGCGCCGGCGTCCGCTACGCGTCCCTCGACAGCGTCCGCTCCCTGCTCAGGCTGGCCGAGGCGAACCCGGCCCTGCTGCGGGTCTGGGGCGAGGCATGCCAGACGGCGGAGCGGACTCTCGCGGCGGTGCTGGCGGTCAGGGCGGGCGCGGGAGCGGCACCGGGGGCGGAAGCGGGGGTGGGGGCAGGGGCGGATGCGGTGATGCCGGGCCCGGTGAGCCCGGGTGCGGGCTCGGGCTCAGGCCCGGGTGCGGCGGCTCTGGGCCGGGTGACCCCGGACAAGGCGTCCCCGGCGGCGGGTCCTGCCACCCGCTCGGGCTCGGGCTCGAAGGTGGCCCGGGGTGGGGGTGAGGGCTCTCGGGGGCCGGTTGTTTCGGAGGTGGCCGGGCTCGATCCCGGGCTGCGGTTCACCGCCGCGGTCGCCAGCGCCGCCGTCCGCGTGGCCGTCGAGTCCTGGGCGGCCGGCGACGCCACCCCCGACGGCCCGGGCGGCCCCGTCGCGCTCGCCCTGCGCAACCTGGGGGCACTGGACGACTTCCCGTGGGGCACCGGTACGGAATGAGGTCCCCGGGTCCTGTCGGGTCCCCCGGGTCTTGTCGGCTCCGGGTCTTGTCCGTCCCCGGGTCTTGTCGGCTCCGGGTCCTGTCGGCTCCCGGGTCTTGTCCGTCCCCGGGTCCTGCCGGGCCGGCCGTTCTCCAGTTCCTCCAGTCCCTCCAAACCCTCCAGGCTCTCCCGTTCCTCCAGCTCCTCCCGCTCGCCCCCCGCGCCTCCAGGCCCTCCCGGTTCTCGCGGGCCCCCGCCCCCCGTACTCAGCCCCCGGCGCCGCCCGCCGCGCGGCTCAGCCGGGCGCCCAAGTCCCGTACGTAGTCGGCCAGTTCGCGCGGCTCGTGGACCGTGAACTCGCAGTCGACCATCGCGATCCGGACCGCCAGCCACTCCACCGAGTCGCCGGAGGCGCCGCGGAGCCGGCAGTGGTCGGCGTCGACGGCTTCGGGGGCGCCGAGCCAGCCGGGCAGGCGGGCGGTGACGAAGTCGGCCGGGGCGGCGAAGGTGACGTCGAAGGCGTACGTCTCCTGGCGCCGGTACACCGACCGGCGCAGATACTCGGCGGCGCTCCCGGTCGGCAGCTCTCGCGGGGTGAACCGGGCGCCGGTCGCGACGGGTTCGGCGACCCGGTCGACGCGGAACGTCCGCCAGTCCTCGCGGTCGAGGTCGTAGGCGACGAGGTACCAGCGGCGGCCGGTGGACACCAGCCGGTAGGGCTCGGTCAGCCGCCGCGACGCCGTACCGTCCCCCGAGCGGTAGGCGAACCGCAGCCGCTCCCGCCCCGCCACGCTCGACGCGATCACGGTCAGCGTCTCGGGCGCGATGCTCGCGCCGTCGCCGCTGGTCAGCGGGGTCGTGGCGGCCTGGAGTGTGGAGACGCGGTGGCGCAGCCGGGACGGCAGCACCTGCTCCAGCTTGGCGAGCGCCCGCACCGACGCCTCGTCCACGCCCTCGACCGCGTGACCGGCGCCGGCCCGCAGGCCCACCGCGATCGCCACCGCCTCCTCGTCGTCGAGGACGAGCGGCGGCATCGCCTTGCCCGCGACCAGCCGGTATCCGCCGTCGGCGCCCTTGGTCGCCTGCACCGGATAGCCCAGCTCGCGCAGCCGGTCGATGTCCCGGCGGACCGTGCGCCGGGACACCCCCAGCCGTTCGGACAGTTCGCCGCCGGGCCATTCGCGGGGCGTCTGGAGGAGGGAGAGGAGCTGGAGGAGTCGCGCCGGGGTGTCCGTCGTCATGAAGTCCAGAGTGCCGCAGAAGTAGGACATGATCTGACCTAATGCGGATCTAGCGTGATCGCATGACCTCCACCGAGACCTCTGAGATCTCTCAGACCTCTGCGACAGAGTCCTCCGACCTCCCCGGCGGCCCGCCCGCCGGCGCGGCGGCCGACCGGCGGCGCTGGTTCGCCCTCGCCATCGTGATGACCGCGGCCTTCATGGACCTGGTCGACGTCACGATCGTCAACATCGCGATCCCGTCGATCCAGCGGGACGCGGGCGCCTCGTTCAGCCAGATCCAGTGGATCACCGCCGGATACGCGCTGGCCTTCGCCGCGGGACTCATCACCGGTGGCCGGCTCGGCGACATCCACGGCCGCAAGCGGCTCTTCCTGCTCGGCATCACGGGCTTCACCGTCGCCTCGGCGCTGTGCGGCTTCGCGGTGAACCCCGAGATGCTCGTCGCCTCGCGCATCCTCCAGGGCGCCATGGCCGCGATGATGGTGCCGCAGGTCCTGTCGATCGTGCACGCCACCTTCCCGGCCCACGAACGCGGCAAGGTTTTCGGCCTGTTCGGCGCGATCGTCGGCCTCGGCGCCGTCTCGGGCCCGCTGCTCGGCGCACTGCTCACCGAGTGGAACCTGTTCGGCCTGGAATGGCGGCCGATCTTCCTCATCAACCTGCCCGTCGGCATCGTCGCGCTGCTTCTGGGCCGCCGCTTCATCAGCGAGTCCAAGGCCCCGAGGGCCCTCAAGCTCGACCTGGTCGGCGTCGCCCTGGTCACCCTCGGCCTGCTGATGCTGCTCTACCCGCTGACCCGGGGCCGTGAGCTGGGCTGGCCGCTGTGGGGATACCTGTCGATGGCCGGCTCGCTCGTGGTGTTCGCCTCGCTGGTGGCGTACGAGAAGCGGAAGGCGGCCCGGGACGGCTCCCCGCTCGTCGAGCTGTCGCTGTTCAAGGTGAAGAGCTTCGCGGCGGGCATCGCCGTGCAGACCGTCTTCGGTATCGCGCTCGGCGTCTTCTTCCTGGTCTGGACGCTGTACATGCAGATCGGGCTGGGCTGGAGCGCGCTGCGGGCCGGGCTCACCGGGGTGCCGTTCTCGATCGCGGTCTCGGCCGCGGCCGGCATGTCCGTGCAGCTCCTCGTCCCGCGCTTCGGGCGCAAGGTGCTCCAGGCGGGCGCCCTGCTCATGGTGCTCGGCGTCCTGCTCTACATCTGGGAGTCCGACCGCTACGGCATGGAGCTGGCCTCCTGGCAGATGGCCCTTCCGCTGGTGGTCATAGGCGCGGGCATGGGCTTCATCGTCGCCCCGCTGACCGACGCCGTGCTCTCGGACGTCCCGCGTGAGCACGCGGGCTCGGCGTCGGGGCTGATCAACACCGTGCAGCAGATGGGCAACGCGCTCGGCCTCGGCCTCGTGTCCGTCGTCTTCTTCGGCGAGATCGGCGACCGGCTCACCCGCGCCCAGGTGGGCCCGGCCTTCGTGAACGCCTTCCAGCACGCGCTGGGCTGGGTCGCCGCGGTGCTGGCCGTCATCTTCCTGCTGATGTTCGCGCTGCCCAAGCGGCCCGCCCAGCATGTGGAGGGCGCCGGGGGCGAGACCGGGCCGGCCGACCAGGAGCCTGGCGCGCCGAAGGAGGCGGAACTCGTCGGCTGAGCCGCCGACACACTCACCTTCTCTCGGCCATCCAAAGGGCCCGGCACTTCTTGTGCCGGGCCCTTCGTGCCGGGCCGTGCGGGGTCGTGCCGTGCGGGGCGGTGCGGGGCGGGGAGGACTGCGGGCGGCAGGCGCCGGAGCCCACGTGAGCGGGAGCTCGCGGGAGCGAGAGCCCGCCGGAGCCGGAGCCCGCGTGAGCGAGAGCCCGCCGGAGCCGCAGCCCGGGGAGCCGGGTCCGGGGGAGAGCCGGTGCCCTCGGTTTACGGGGATGCGCTCGATGTCTGTTCATGCCCGGATACGGCCCGAACCTGTTTACTTCCCGGAAATCCGGGCGTATTCTCCGTCGTAAACCACAGGTTCGGACATCAGGCGGAGGCGAACGGACATGTACGCACCGGAGCGGCAGCAGGAGATCCTGCGGCTCGCCCGTGACGGCGGGCGGGTGGACGTCCTGTCGCTGGCCGACACCTTCCAGGTCACCGCCGAGACCATCCGGCGCGACCTGAAGGCGCTGGACCGGGCCGGACTCGTCCGCCGCGTGCACGGGGGCGCGATCCCCGCCGGGCGGCTGGACTTCGAGCCGGACCTCGCCGAGCGCGAGTCGACCGCCGCCGACGAGAAGGACCGTATCGCCGAGGCCGCCGTCGCCGAACTCCCGCACGACGGCACGGTGATCCTCGACGCCGGTTCCACGGTCGCCCGGCTCGCCGCGTCCCTCCCGCTGGAGGCGACGCTCACCGTGGTCACCCACAGCCTGCCCATCGCCGCCCGCCTCGCCGACCACCCCGGCGTCCAGCTCCACCTCGTCGGCGGACGCGTCCGTACCCGTACCCGCGCCGCGGTGGACGCCTGGGCGCTGCGGGCCTACGCCGAGATCCGCGCCGACGTCGTCTTCGTCGCCGCCAACGGCTTCTCACCCGCGAGCGGCCTGACCACCCCCGACCTCGCCGAGGCCGCCGTCAAGCGCGCCGCCCTGCACGCCGCCCGCCGGGTCGTGCTGCTCGCCGACTCCTCCAAGAGCGGCCAGGAACACTTCGCCCGGTTCGGTGACCTCGGTGACGTGGACCTGCTGATCACCGACCGCGGACTGGCCGCCGAGGACGCCGCCGCCGTCGAGAAGGGCGGCACCGAAGTGCTCCGCGTATAGACCGACCCACCGCCGGGCCGACCCACCGCCGGGCCGAATCACCGCCAGGCCGGCCCGCCGGTGACCGGCCCGCCGTCAGACCGGCCCTCCACGCCTAGACGGGGCGAATGGCGTGTCCCGTCTGTCGTCCGGGGCGGCCCGATCCACCCCCGGAGCGCGGTCCACCGCTCCGGGTTCCGAGAAACGAGTGCGCATGATCCTCACCGTCACCCCCAACCCGTCCCTGGACCGTACGTACGAGGTCCCGGCGCTCGACCGCGGCGAGGTCATCCGGGCCACCGGCGAACGCATGGACCCCGGCGGCAAGGGCGTCAACGTCTCGCGCGCGGTCGCCGCGGCCGGCCGGCACACGGTCGCCGTACTGCCCCTCGGCGGAGCCCCCGGCGCCCTCGTCGCCGAACTCCTCGCCGCGCAGGGCATCGAGGTCGCCCCCGTCCCCATCGCCGGAGCCACCCGCTCGAACATCTCGGTCGCCGAACCCGACGGCACCCTGACGAAGATCAACGCGCCCGGCCCCGAGCTGTCCGCCGCCGAGGCCGAACTCCTGCTGGAGACCGTCCGCCGTGCCTACCGCCCCGGCGACTCCGGCTGGATCACCTGCTGCGGCAGCCTGCCGCGCGGACTCGCCCCCGCCTGGTACGCCGAACTCGTCGCCCGGGCCCACGCGGCGGGCGCCCGGATCGCCCTCGACACCTCGGGACCCGCCCTGCTCGCGGCCCTGCGGGAACGGCCCGACGTGGTCAAGCCCAACGCCGAGGAGCTGGCCGGCGCGGTCGGCCGTCCCCTCGCCACCGTGGGCGACGCGGTGAAGGCGGCCGGCGAACTGCGCGAGATGGGCGCGCGCGCCGTGCTCGCGAGCCTCGGCGCCGACGGGCAGGTGCTCGTCGACGACGCGGGCACCTGGTTCGCCGGCGCCCGCGTCGACACCGTACGCAGCAACGTCGGCGCCGGTGACTCCTCGCTCGCCGGGTTCCTGATCGCCGGGGGCGGCGGCCCGGACGCCCTCGCCTCGGCGGTCGCGCACGGGGCCGCCGCCGTACAGCTCCCCGGCAGCGTGATGCCGGGCCCGGCCGACCTCGACCCGGACGCCGTGACCGTCACCACGGAGATCCCGGAGTCCCGCCCCCTGACGGAGCCGGTGTCATGACCGCCCCCACCCCCGCCACCCGCTACGACCCTGTCGCCCCCTCTGTCCCCTCTGTCCCCTCTGTCCCCGTTGTTGTCCCCGTCCCCACTTCCGCCCCCGCCCGTCACTCCCCCCGGGCGATACGCGTGCGAAGGAGCCCGCGATGAGCGAGATGATCACCGCGGACCTGGTCGACCTCGACCTGTCCGCCGACACCAAGGAGGCGGCGGCACGCGCCCTCGCCGAGCGCATGGCCGCCCTCGGCCGGGTCACCGACCTCGACGGCTTCCTCGCCGACGTGGCCGCCCGCGAGGCCCAGATGCCGACCGGCCTGGACGGCGGCATCGGCATCCCGCACTGCCGCAGCGAGCACGTCACGGAACCGACGCTCGCCTTCGGACGCAAGGCCGCGGGCATCGACTTCGGCGCCCCGGACGGACCCGCCGACCTGATCTTCCTGATCGCCGCTCCGGCGGGCGCGGACGACGCCCACCTCACGATCCTGTCGGCGCTGGCCCGGCAGTTGACGAACGCCGAGTTCACCGCCGCGCTGCGCGCCGTGGACGACCCGGAGGCCGCGGCGGCGCTCATCGCCGGCGACCGGTCCCCGGACACGGTCCACGCGCCCGGGTCGGGGTCCGCCGGGGTGCCGGGCGCGGATGCCGAAGCGGGGTCCGCCGAGGCGTCGGGTGCGGCCGTCGAGTCTGGCCCTGACCCTGACGCCGCTCAGGCGTCGGGCGGTGCCGCCGGTCCCGGCGGCCGACCGTTCCGTATCGTCGCCGTCACCTCCTGCCCCACCGGCATCGCGCACACCTACATGGCCGCCGAGTCGCTGGAGAACGCGGGCCGCGAGGCCGGGGTCGAACTCGTCGTGGAGACGCAGGGATCGGCCGGTTTCACCCGGCTCGACCCGGCGGTGATCGCGGCGGCGGACGCGGTGATCCTCGCGCACGACGTGCCCGTACGGGAGAAGGAACGCTTCGCCGGTAAGCCGACCGTCGACGTCGGTGTGAAGGCGGGCATCAACCGGCCCGGCGAACTCGTCGCCGAGGTAAGGGAGAAGGCGGCACGCGGCGAGGTCACCGCCGGTTCGGCGTCCGGCGCACCCGATGGGTCGGGCGGACCCGGCGGATCAGGCGGATCAGGCGGGTCAGGGACGCCGGTCGAGCGCACCGGCGGTTCCGGGGACGGCTACGGCACCCGGCTGCGCACCTGGCTGATGTCCGGCGTGAGCTACATGGTCCCGTTCGTCGCCGCGGGCGGACTGCTCATCGCCCTCGGGTTCGCGATCGGCGGCTGGCAGGTCAACAAGGCGCCCTCCGTGATGGACCACTTCATGTGGACCCAGTCGGACAGCTGGGGCGCGCTGCTGTTCCAGATCGGTGGCGTCGCCTTCAACTTCCTCATCCCGGTGCTGGCCGGCTACATCGCCTACGGCATGGCGGACCGCCCCGGTCTCGTCCCCGGCTTCGTCGGCGGCTCGATCGCCCTCACCATCAACGCGGGCTTTCTCGGCGGTCTCGCGGCCGGTCTGATCGCCGGTGCCGTGGTGATGGCGATCCAGAGGGTCCGTATCCCGGCGGCGGTGCGCGGCATCATGCCGGTGGTGGTGATCCCGTTGATCTCCTCGGCGGTCGTCGGGTTCCTGATGTTCGTGGTGATCGGCAAGCCCATCGCGTCCGCCCAGAAGGGCATGACCGACTGGCTGAACGGCCTCACCGGCACCAACGCCGTCCTGCTCGGCGCCCTGCTCGGTCTGATGATGTGCTTCGACCTCGGCGGCCCGGTCAACAAGGTGGCCTACACCTTCGCCACCGCCGGGATCGCCGTCGCGAGCCCCGGCGACTCGGCGATGAAGATCATGGCGGCCGTGATGGCGGCGGGCATGGTCCCGCCGCTGGCGATGGCCCTGGCGACGACCGTGCGGGGCCGCCTCTTCACCCCGACCGAGCGGGAGAACGGCAAGGCCGCCTGGGTGCTGGGCGCCTCCTTCATCACCGAGGGCGCGATCCCCTTCGCCGCCGCCGACCCGCTGCGGGTCATCCCCTCCGCCATGGCGGGCGGCGCCGTCACCGGCGCCCTGTCGATGACCTTCGGCGCCACCCTGCGCGCCCCGCACGGCGGCATCTTCGTGGTCCCGCTGATCGGCAACCCGTTCCTCTACCTGGTCGCCATCGCCGCCGGCGTCGGCGTGAGCACCGCTCTCGTCGTCATCCTGAAGGGCCTGCGCAAGCAGGGTCCGGCGGGCACGGGCACGGGCACGGGTACGGGCACTGACACAGGCACGGGTTCGGGGGCTGGGGGCGCGGGGGCCGAGGGCACCGGCCCCGTGGCCGATTCCGCCGATCCGGCCGGCTCGGACGGTTCAGCCGGCTCGGACGGTTCGGCCGGTTCGGATGGTTCAGCCGGTCCGAAGGAGCCCGTCACGGCCTGAACCGCCCGCCGCGGTGCCCTTTTGGGGCCGCTGTGAGGGGTTCACCGCTTCTGCGAGATGCGTCACGGTCCGGGGTCAAAGTCCCGGACCGTGGTGTCTACTGGGGCGCATGCCCGAGCACGTGTCGATCCTCCAGCTCACCGGCGTCGCCTTCCTCGCGCTGGCGACCGTCGTCTGGGTCGTGGGCCTGCGGCGACTGCTGCGCGGCGGCCCCTCCGTCGCCTTGGCCCCGCACCCCGGCGAGGCGCTGCGGGCCCTGCCCGGTCAGCGCCGCCACGGCCCCGACACGGAATCCGTGGAACTGACCCCCGAGGAACACGACGCCTTCGCCCGCCTGGTACGGCAGTTCAGCGACAGCCGCCCGTAGGGGGTGAGGCCGTGACCGCCTGAGGTCGTGACCGCGTGAGGCCGTGGCCGCGTGACCGCGTGACGCCATGACTGCCTGACCGCGTGACGCGGTGACCGCCTGATGGTGTGACGCCGTGCCCCCGCGAGGGTGCGACGCCGTGTTGGCGTGACCGTTTGACCGTCGCGAGGTCACCGGGCGGCCTGGCATCCGAGTTACCGGGCCTGCCGCTTACCGGAGCCGGGTCGCTCACCGGAGTCGGGCTGCTTAACCGAGTCGGGCCGCGCGGCGTTCCATGGCGTCGCGGGCCGCGTCCTCCGTCACGTACACCTCGCACATGTGCCGGCGGTCCGGGGTGGCCGTGTGCTCGACCTCCCACAGGGAGATCTCCCGCCCGTCCCGCAGCAGGAACGCGTGCTCGTACAGCGAGAACGACAACCCCGCCTGGCCCGTGCGTCCCGGCCGGCCGAAGGCCTGGGTGATCTGGTGCGCGAACGCCTCCCGCAGCAGCAGCGCCGCGAGGTCGGCGTCCGGCCCGTCCGTGTTCTCCGCGCGGCGCAGGAGCCGGCGCGCGTGATCGGCGGAGGCGTCGCGCACATAGGTGTGCCGGGGCTCCGGGATCGAGGACAACTGGACGAACGCGGGCAGCTCGAAGTCCGGTGCCTCCGGCGGGAGGGCGAGCCGGGCCGTGGCCGCGCGGACCTCTTCCTCGTCCACGTACACCTCGTGCTGGGCGTCGCGGCCGACGGCGGTGTTGTGCACCAGCTCCCACAGCGTGACGGCGGAGCCGTCGGCCAGCAGCCATGTGTGCCGGTAGGTCTCCCGGTGCAGTCCGGCACTGTGGTGCGCGGAGTGCAGCGAGCTGTCGTGCGCCAGCGCGCAGTCGAGCAGCCGTATCGTCTCGTCGGGCAGTTCGAACGAGTTCAGGGCGCGGCCCAGAAGCCGTTCGAGATGCTCCTCCGGAGACTCGGGCGACTCGGGTGGTTCGTACGCTGCTGTCTCGTACGGAACGCTCAAGGTTTCTCCCGGCGTTGCTGCATGTCACCTTGTGGGTGCATACCGTAGCCCCTCGGTCGGACATCATGTCCGCGAACCGAGAAAACGTACGGACGGAAAACGGGCGGCCCGCGCGGGGAGTTCCCACGCGGGCCGCCCGGCCCTCAAAAGGCCCTCGTCAGACGGCACTTCCGGCGGCCCAGGAACTCCACGACATGTTCCAGCCGTTGGGCCCGTTGCGCCCGTTGTCCGGGGAGACGGTCTTGTCGGGGGAGTTCCTGACGGTCACGACGTCCCCGACGAGCGAGTTGTCGAAGAACCACGTGGCGGGCGTGGCGCTCTGCGTGCCTGCCCTGCTCGTCGGCGAGACCGACACAGCCGTGGCTGGTCCCCTCCCGGCCGAAGGGCGCGTTCCCGCGCTTGTCCAGTAGTTGCCGTGGACGAACGTGCCCGGCGACCGTCATCCTGCCGTGGCTCACCTTCACGCCGGTCGCGTTGATGGACGCGCTCGTCGAGCCGTCCTTCGCCGAGATGACGATCCGCGCCTCGGACGAACGTGGCCGAGTTCCCGCCGCCCTTGCCCTCGCCGTCCCTGCCGGCCCAGACCTCAACTCCTCCCGTACAACTCCTCGTACGACGGCCACGCCCCGCCCGGTCCGTCCACCGGGCCGGCGGCCCGCACCGCTCGGACGATCGCGCGCGTGACCAGGTCCGCGCCCGCCGCGAGGATCTCGTTCAACGCGAGCGGGTTCCCGGCGTCGAGCGGCCGGCCGCCCGTGGCCAGCGCGAACACCGTGTCCCCGTCGTTCAGCAGATGCACCGGCCGCACCGCGCGCGCGATCCCGTCGTGCGCCGTGCCCGCGAGCTTCTGCGCCTGCGCCCGCGTCAGTTCGGCGTCCGTCGCGACCACGGCCAGCGTGGTGTTCAGCGGCGGCGGCGCGTTCCTCGCGGCGCTCTCCGCGAGCCGCCGCCGAGCCGCCTCGTGCACCGCTCCCGGCGGATACACCACACGCCCCCGCGTCAACTCCCCGTACAACGCGCCCGTCTCCGGTTCCACCGCCGAGCCCGCCGCGTTGGCCACCACCAGCGCGCCGACCGTGATGCCGGACTCCAGCACGGCGCTCGCCGTCCCGACCCCGCCCTTGATCTCCCCGACCACCGCCCCCGTCCCCGCTCCCACCCCTCCCTCGGGCACCTCGGCGCCCGGCTCGCTCGCGTCGGCCGCCTCGACCGCGGCCCGCCCGGTCGCGGCGTCCGGACGGCACCGGAAACCCCCGCCCCGGCCCAGGTCGAACACACAGGCCGCCGGCACCACCGGCACCACGTGCAGGGGGCCGGGCCCCACCCGCACCCCGCGCCCGCGCTCCTCCAGCCAGGCCATCACGCCGGACGCCGCGTCCAGCCCGTAGGCGCTGCCGCCGGTCAGCACCACCGCCTCGACCTTCTGCACCAGGTTCCGCGGATCGAGCGCGTCGGTCTCCTTGGTGCCGGGCCCGCCACCGCGCACGTCCACGGCGGCGACCGCACCGCCCTCGGGGGTGAGCACGACCGTCGTCCCCGTGAGCCACCCGTCGCCGATACGCGTCGCGTGCCCCACCCGCAGCCCGGCCACATCCGTCAGAGCGTCAACTGTCATACCCCCAGTGTTTCCCCGCCCCGCCCTCCGCCAGCCGTAACCGACCGGGCACGGCCACCGCGCGCCTACCGTCCCACCGGCCCCTCCCTCTCCACCCCGCGCGCCGACAGCACCACTCCGATCGCCACCGACAGCGCCGCCACGATGCCCGCCGCCGGCACCGCCCGGTCCCCGAGGAACGTGCACAGGATGACCAGCAGGGCGGTGCTCGGCAGGACGAGCTGCTGACCGATGCCCACCTTGAAGTAGCGCGAGTGCAGCGCCCACACGGCGAGGAAGTACAGGGCGGTCGGCAGCGTCACCGCGGCGGACGCGGCCAGCGTCGAGATGTGCGCCGCCCCGGCCGCCTGCTCCACGGCGACCTCCAGCCCGGCCCCGATCGCGGCGGCCGACGCGAAGATCAGATAGTGCCCGTATCCCCACAGGAACGCCTGGCTGTTGCTCCGCAGGTGCCCGTGGATCGGCACCACGAAGTAGATCCACCACGCCGAGAACACGATCAGCAGCCCGCCCGCGGCGATCGGCAGCAACTCGCCCAGGGCGTCGTGCTCGTCCACCGCCGACTTCACCGCGACCGTGGCCGCGGCGATCGTCTCGCCCAGCACGATGATCGTGAACAGCCCGTACCGCTCGGAGATGTGACGCGGATGCCAGGACGTCGTGGCGGCCTTCTCCGCGAACACCGGCACGCACAGCTCGGCGACCGCCACGACCAGGAACACCCACGGCCGGGCCGCCTCGGGCGCGAACAGCAGGCCGAGCCAGCCGACCTGGCAGAGCAGCACACCGCCCGCGTACCGCAGCGCCGTCGCTCTCTCGGCGCCCCGCGTGGACCGCGCCACCCGCAGCCACTGCGCGATCAACGCGAACCGCATGATCGCGTAGCCGAGCCAGACGACCAGGAAGTCATGGCTCTCGAACGCCTTCGACACCCCGGCCGCGAGCACCAGCACACCCGCGATCTGCACCAGCGTGACGACCCGGTAGAGCACGTCGTCGTTGTCGTACGCCGACGCGAACCACGTGAAGTTCATCCACGCCCACCAGATGGCGAAGAAGATCATCGCGTAGTTGAGGATGCCCTCACCCGCGTGCCCCTCCGCCACCGCGTGTACCAGCTCGGCGCCGGCCTGGGCGACGGCCACCACGAAACACAGGTCGAAGAACAGCTCCAGCGGGGATGCCGCCCGGTGCGCCTCGTCGCGTCCGCGGGCGGTCATTCTGCGCAGGGGCCGACGCGCCGCGGGTCGTGCCGCGGCGTCGGGCTCGGGAGTGGAAGGCGAGGTCATACGGCCAAGCAGAGCAGATGGACGCCGTGAACGCGGGTGAAGTCGGTCACCGGCGACCGTGGCGCCTCGACCCGCCACCACCCGGTGCCGGGTCGAGGCACCGCCACCCCTGCCGCAGGTCGTCGCCCGACGGCAGAACCGGCCGCCGTAGGACCGGCCGCCCTCACCCCCGCCGAAGTCCGCCACCCGGCCGGCCAACCGGTCCGCTGCCCGGCGTCCGCGCGGGCCCTCGCCGTCCGCGACGTACCCTGGAGGCATGAGTGACACCCCTGCCCCCGAACCGCGCGCTCCGAAGCCGGCGCTGGTCTTCGACGACCCGCTGAGCCAGCAGTCCTCGGACGACACGGACCGTGGATGGGGCGAGCAGGCCGACAGCACCGGTGACAGTGCCGCCGACCTGAAGCGCTTCCTCGACGAGAAGCCGCCCCACCACATCTGAACCCGGGCCCACCACATCTGAACCCGGGCCCGCCGGATCTGAGCCCGGGCCCGCCGGGTCCCAGCCCGGGCCGGCCGCCGCCGAGCCCGGAGCCGTCCCGTCCCCGCCCGGGCCCAAGCCCCAGCGCCGGCCCCCGCCGTCAGCCTTCGCGCCGGTCGTTCCCCCGCTGGGCGATCAGCGCGTCGCGGATCTCCTTCAGCACCTCCAGCTCGGTCACGTCCATGACCTCCTGGGTGTTCTCCTTCGCCTTCTGGCGGGCGGCCTGCCGGGCCAGGAACTTGGACATCGGCAGCACCATCAGGAAGTACACGACGGCAGCGGTGATCAGGAAGCTGAGCGTCGAGCCCAGCACCGAACCCCACATGATGCGGATGCCCTTGGCGTGGTCGCCGGTGCCGGTGCACGGCTTCTTCAGGCACGAGCTGTAGTTGTCGAGGTTCTGCGTCCCGATCGCACCGACCACCGGGTTGATGATCCCCTTCACCACCGAGTTGACGATGTTGGTGAAGGCCGCGCCGATGACCACCGCGACGGCCAGGTCGATGACGTTGCCGCGCATCAGGAAGGCCTTGAAGCCCTCCCAGACGCCGGGCTGCTGCTTCTCGCTCACCAGGAGGCCCCTCTGCACAAGTCGTTGAACAAACAGCTCCGAAACCTACGGCAGGGCCCGCCGGGCGTGTCCAATTGGGTCGCTCCAACGAGGGACTTGACACGGTTTCTCCAGTCATCGCAGCGTCACCGCCAGCCGGGAGGTCGCGCCCGCGCCGGCCAGCCGTACGGCCGTCGCGCGCGGAACCGCCAGGACCACAAGCGCCCCGGTCTCGCCGGCGCCGATGTCCGGCACATCGGTGACTCGCGCGCCGCTCGCCACCACCCGCACCGCACCGCCGCTGTCCGCCGCCACCACGTCCACCCGGTCACCAGGGCGCAGCAGCCCCACCGTCGCTCCGTCGGCGATCCGGACAGGGGCCGTCACCGTCTCGACGGGGTGCCGCTCGCGTGCGCCGCCCGGACCGGGGGTGCCGGCGGAGGCCGTCACGGACCCACCGGGCGGGGCGGTCGCCGGATGGCCGCGTGCCCCCTCGGCGTCCTGCGGGCCGCCCGCCACGAGCGCGGCGGCCGTCATCGCCAGGCCGGCCGCGATCACCTGCCTCCGGTGCCGCACGAGCCGCCGCAGCCCGTACCGCCCGCCCCGTACGTGAACAGGCGCGAAGTGGGGCACGGCAGACGTCGGAGGTGCGTCCCCGCCGAGTGGCAGGCCCCGGTCAGGCAGCGGCCGGCCCGGTTCAGCGGGTGGCCTGCCCGGTTCCGCGAGCTGGGCCCGCGACGGGAGCGGGGGGTGTGCCGACTGCCGGGCCCACGACGGGAGTTGGGGCCTCACGGCCCCTGAGGCCCGCTGGGCGGGCCGGGTCTGCTGGGCGGGACGGGCGTAGAGAACGGGACGGGCGGGCTGAACGGGACGGGCGGGCTGAACGGGACGGGCGGGCTGAACGGGCGTGCCGTACTGAGCCATGGAGACCACCACCTGTGACGAGGGACCGGCTTGCGCTCCCACGATGAGGCCTCGCGGCGAAGCCCGCCGGCGCCGGTGGACGGCCGCCGAATTGTGGACAACTCCCTCACCCGAACGGGAGGTTCCGCCCGCTCCCGCTCCCGCCCAGCCCCGCCCAGCCCCGCCCGCGTCCGGACCTGCCCGACGGAGCGGCCCCCAGTCTCCGCCCCCGGGCCCCACTTTCCGCCCCCCTCTCCACCCCGGCCCCGCCTCCACCCCGCCGCCTACGGCAGCTCGAACCCCGGGTCCATCCCGCCCAGCGCCCTCGTGCACAGGCAGTCGCGGCCGGCGTTCTCCGGAAGCGCGGCGACCGCGTCGAAGAGCACGCCCCGCAGCCGGTCCACGTTCGCCGCGAACACCTTCAGCACGTCGTCGTGGGAGACGCCCTCGCCGCTCTCGGCGCCCGCGTCCAGATCGGTGACCAGCGTCAACGACGTGTAGCACAGCTCCAGTTCGCGGGCGAGCGCCGCCTCCGGGTGCCCGGTCATGCCGACCACCGACCAGCCCTGCGCCTGGTGCCAGAGGGATTCGGCGCGGGTGGAGAACCGGGGGCCCTCCACGACGACGAGGGTGCCGCCGTCCACCGGCTCCCAGTCCCGGCCGCGCGCCGCCTTCAGGGCGACCGCGCGCCCGACGGGGCAGTACGGGTCGGCGAGGGACACGTGCACCACGTTCGGTACCGAGCCGTCCGGCAGCGGCAGTCCGTCGAAGTAGGACTGGGCCCGCGTCTTCGTCCGGTCCACGAACTGGTCCGGCACGAGCAGCGTGCCGGGCCCGTACTCCGGGCGCAGACCGCCCACGGCGCAGGGCCCGAGGACCTGGCGCGCGCCCACGGAGCGCAGTGCCCACAGGTTGGCCCGGTAGTTGATGCGGTGCGGCGGCAGATGGTGGCCGCGGCCGTGGCGGGGGAGGAAGGCGACTCGCCGGCCGGCGATCTCGCCGAGGAACAGGGAGTCGCTGGGCGGCCCGTAGGGGGTGTCGACCTGGAGTTCGGTCACGTCGTCGAGGAAGGAGTAGAAGCCCGAGCCGCCGATGACCCCGATCTCGGCAAGGGCCGTCGTCCGCTCGCCGGCCGGGGCCTGTGGGGTGTCCGTGTTCGCCATGAACGGCACCCTAACCGGGCCCGGGAAACGCCGATGACCCCGTCGTCGTAAGGCGACGGGGTCGGGCGTGGTACGAGCCTGGTGGGGCCGGGGCGAAGGCCCTGGACCGCCGGGGAGGTCCTAGGCGGCGGAGCTGCCGGCCGAGCCGGAACCCGACGACTTCGCGTCCGAGGACGACGAGGTGGACGAGCCGGACGTCGACTTCGCGTCGGACGAGGACGCCGTGGTGGACGTCGACGGCTTGGACGCGGGGGAGCTGCTCGACGAGGAGCCGCGGCTGTCATTGCGGTAGAAGCCGGAGCCCTTGAAGACAATGCCGACGGCCGAGAACACCTTCTTCAGGCGGCCACCGCAATGGGGGCACTCGGTCAGGGCATCGTCGGTGAACTTCTGCACCGCCTCGAGGCCCTCGCCGCACTCGGTGCACTGGTACTGATAGGTCGGCACTTGTCTTCCTCCTGGCACTCTCACTCAATGAGTGCTAACGACGGTCCATAGTGACGTATTCCGCGGGATCAGTCCACTGTCACCGGCACTCGGTGACCGACGCCACGTGCGACCGTCCGGCTCGGCGGGCTCGTGGCGAGGCGTGACCGCAGGGTCAGGAGCGTCGCCAGCGCAAGGACCGTACCGGCCATCGGCACCAGGAATCCGGCACCGTCCCCCATCCGGTCCTCCAACTGGCCGGCGACGGTGACGGCCGCCGCCTGGCCGAGCGCGACCGCGCCGGTGAGCCAGGTGAAGGCCTCCGTGCGGGCGCCCTGCGGGACCAGGCCCTCGACCAGGGTGTAGCCGGTGATCAGGGCCGGGGCGATGCACATGCCGACCAGGAGGCCGATTCCCGCGAGCACGATCACCGAGTGCGCGGCCCACAGCCCGGAGGCGGCCAGCGCGAGGGCGGCGTAGCCGAGGACGAGCCGTCGCTGTGGGGCCACCTTCCAGGCGATGGCGCCGCAGACGATGCCGGAGATCATGTTTCCCGCGGCGAAGACGCCGTAGAGGACGCCGTTCAGTCCGGGCTCGCCGATCGACTCGGTGAACGCGGCCAGGGAGACCTGCATGCCGCCGAAGACGGAGCCGATGCCCAGGAACGTGACGATGAGGACGCGCACCCCGGGGACGCGCAGCGCGGAACCGTGCTCCACGCGCGCGTGCCGGTCGGCGAGGACGGTGGGCTGGGTGCTCTTCTGGGCGGCGAACAGCAGGCCGCCGACGAGGGTCAGCGCGGCCTCCGTGAGCAGGCCGGCGGCCGGGTTGACGGCCGTGCACAGCGCGGTGGCGAGCAGCGGGCCGAAGACGAAGGTCAGTTCGTCGGTGACGGACTCGAAGGCCGCCGCGGTCGTCATCAAGGGCGAGCCCTGGAGTTTCACGCCCCAGCGGGCCCGCACCATGGGGCCGACCTGCGGCACCGAGGCGCCGGTGGGCACGGCGGCGGCGAACAGCGCCCACAGGGGGGCGTCCGCGAGCGCGAGCGCGGTCAGCGAGAGGCCCGCCAGGGCGTGTACGAGGACGCCGGGGAGCAGGACGGCCCGCTGTCCGTGGCGGTCGGCCAGCCGACCGGTGAAGGGCGCGAACAGGGCCATGGAGACGCCGGTGACGGCGGCGACGGCTCCGGCGGCTCCGTAGGAGCCGGTGGTGTGCTGCACCAGCAGCACGATGGAGATCGTCAGCATGGCGAAGGGCTGCCGTGCGGCGAAGCCGGGGAGCAGGAACGTCCAGGCGCCGCGGGTGCGCAGCAACTGGCCGTATCCAGGACGGGAGGTGACCGTGGATGCCACGGCCCGTGCCTTTCTGCCGCCTGGTAGCGCGCCCGTGCGGGGGCGCCGAGAGCTGTCCTCTTGCGCGGATCTGCGGTAGATACCGGCGTCCTCTGCGGGAGGGCGTCACGGCCGCCATACGGTCGCGCCAGCTCTGCGTCAGGCAGAGTTGGTCCGATCAAGGTGTGCCTTCATCGTACAGGGGCGGGCACCCCCTCGCCTGTGAAAACGAGCACCGTCGCGGTGCCCGCCTGGGAATGCCCGTAGCCCTGTCGGTCCTCTCAGAGGCTCTTCCGGTGGGCCGTGTGGCCCCGCTGGTCCTCGGTGGCGACCTCGCCGGTGCCCAGCCAGCCGGCCAGCTTGCCGCCCTGGCCCACCGCGCGCAGCCGCTTCTCGGCGGCGTCGCGGACCGGGTCGGTGGCCACCACGAGCAGTTCGTCGCCGAGCCGCAGCACGGTCGTCGGCGCCGGCACGAAGGACTTCCCGTCGCGGACGACGAGGGTGACCGCGGCCCCGGGGGGCATCCGCAGCTCGCCCACCTCGACGCCGTGCATCCGCGAGCCCTCGGGGATGGTGACCGACAGCAGGTGGCCGCGCAGCCGCTCCAGGGGTGCCGACTCGATGCCCAGGTCGGCGGCGCCGGGGGATGCCCCGAGCCGGAGCTTGCGGGCCAGCCAGGGCAGGGTCGGGCCCTGGATGAGGGTGTAGACGACGACCAGTACGAAGACGATGTTGAAGATCCGCCGGCTCTCCGGGACGCCGTTCACCATGGGGATGGTCGCCAGGATGATGGGCACCGCGCCGCGCAGGCCCGCCCAGGAGAGCAGGGTCTGTTCCTGCCAGGGGATGCGGAAGGGCAGCAGGCTGACGATGACGCTCAGGGGGCGCGCGACCATCGTCAGTATCAGGCCGACCAGCAGCGCGGGCACGACGTCGTTGCCCACCTCGTGTGGGGTGACGAGCAGGCCGAGCAGCACGAACATGCCGATCTGGGCGATCCAGCCGAGCCCCTCGGCGAAGCCGCGGGTGGCGGGCCAGTGCGGCAGTTTCGCGTTGCCGAGCAGCATGGAGGCGAGGTAGACGGCGAGGAATCCACTGCCGTGCGCGAGCGCTCCGGTGGCGTACGCGACGACGGCGATGGCCATGACGGCGATGGGGTAGAGGCCGGAGGCGGGCAGTGCCACGTGCCGCAGCCCGAAGGAGCCGAGCCAGCCGACCGCGATCCCGATGGCGGCGCCGATCGCCAGTTCGAGGGCTATCTCACCGATCAGCGCGTACCAGTGCTCCACCGGCCCGGCGGTGGAGAACGCGACGACGAGGATGACCACCGGGGCGTCGTTGAAGCCGGACTCGGCCTCCAGGATGCCCGTCACGCGCGCGGGAAGGGGGATTTTCCGCAGCACGGAGAACACCGCCGCGGCGTCGGTCGAGGACACCACCGCCCCGATGATGAAGGCCTGCCGCCACTCCAGGTCGATGAAGTAGTGCGCCGCCGTCGCCGTGACGCCGACGCTCACCGCGACACCCACCAGGGCCAGCGAGGAGGCCGCCGGGAGGGCCGGCTTGATCTCCTTCCACTTCGTGCCGAGTCCGCCCTCGGCAAGGATCACGACCAGGGCCGCGTATCCGATGACCTGGGTCAGTTCGGCGTTGTTGAAGGGGACGTCGCCGACGCCGTCCTGTCCGATGGCGACGCCGAGTCCCAGGTACACGAGCAGGGTGGGGAGCCCGCTGCGTGAGGAGATCCGGACCGCCGCCACGGCGATGAGCAGGACGAGCGCGCACACGAGCAGGAGCTGGTTGAGGTGGTGGACAGTCAGGGGCTGTTCCTTTCTCGCCGATCCGCTCCCGCCGGGACGAGGACGCGGATCCGAGCACCGGAAGCCGGCTACTTTCAGTGCAAGTACTTCGTTACCTTACCTAACTCTTGACGCTTCCTTGACGGTCCGGGAGGCGGGATCGGGTGCCCGCGCCTTCCGGTTCCCCACTCCGCGTCCAGGCGCGGTCGGCCCTGCGCCTATGGTTGCTCCAGCACTCCAGGACCGCCTGCCGCTCGCGTTAGGACAGCAAGGACAGCGATGCCCCCCAACACCACCGCCTCTTCCGGCCAACAGCCCGGCAAGTCCGGCAGGAAGAAGGGGCGCAAAGCCCGACTGTTCTTGATTGTCCTGGTTCTCGCCCTCATCGGAGGCCTCGCCTTCGGCGCGTACTGGAGCGTCAGCACCGTGCGCGCCTCCTTCCCGCAGACCAAGGGCTCCATAGAGCTGGAGGGCCTGTCGGGCCCGGTGGACGTCAAGCGCGACGCCAACGGCATCCCGCAGATCTACGCCTCCTCCGACCAAGACCTGTTCATGGCCCAGGGCTTCGTCCAGGCGCAGGACCGGTTCTACGAGATGGACGTGCGCCGCCACATGACCTCGGGCCGGCTGTCCGAGATGTTCGGCAAGGGCCAGGTCAAGAACGACGAGTTCCTGCGCACCCTGGGCTGGAACCGGGTGGCACAGAAGGAGTACGACACCAAGCTGTCGGCCTCCACGAAGAAGTACCTCCAGGCCTACTCCAAGGGCGTCAACGCCTACCTGAAGGGCAAGGACGGCAAGGACATCTCCCTGGAGTACGCCGCCCTCGGGTTCAGCAACGACTACACGCCCCAGCAGTGGACCCCGGTCGACTCCGTGGCCTGGCTCAAGGCGATGGCCTGGGACCTGCGCGGCAACATGCAGGACGAGATCGACCGCTCCCTGATGACGAGCCGGCTCGGCCCCAAGCAGATCGCCGACCTGTACCCGGAGTACCCGTACAGCCGGAACAAGGCGATCGTCCAGGAGGGCGCCTACGACAGCGTCACCGGCGCGTACTCGCGGACCGGCGGCGCCGCCAACCCGGGCGCCACGACGGGCGCGGCGGGTACCGGGCTGGCGGGCGACACCGAGGCCCCCACGGGCTTCCAGAGCCAGCTCTCGGGCCTCTACAAGGTGCTCGACAACGTGCCCACCGCTGTCGGCGTCAACGGCAACGGCATCGGCTCCAACTCCTGGGTCGTCTCCGGCAGCCACACCATCACCGGCAAGCCGCTGCTCGCCAACGACCCGCACCTGTCGGCCTCGCTGCCCTCGGTCTGGTACCAGATGGGCCTGCACTGCCGCTCGCTCTCCGCCACCTGCCAGTACGACGTCGCCGGCTACACCTTCGCGGGCATGCCCGGCGTGGTCATCGGCCACAACCAGGACATCGCCTGGGGCATGACCAACTCGGGGGTCGACGTCACCGACCTCTACCTGGAGAAGATCACCGGCGCGGGCTACGAGTACGACGGCAAGGTGCTGCCCTTCACCACCCGCAAGGAGACCATCAAGGTCGCCGGCGGTTCGAGCAAGACGATCGTGGTCCGCTCGACCCAGGACGGCATGCCGCTGCTCTCCGACCGTGACGACGAACTGGTCAAGGTCGGCAAGAAGGCCACCGTCGACTCCGAGGCGCCCGACCGCGGGGACGGCTACGCCATCGCCCTGCGCTGGACCGCGCTGGACGCCGGCACCTCCATGGACGCCGTTTTCCAGATGGACAAGGCCTCCGACTGGACCGGGTTCCGCAAGGCGTCCGCGTCCTTCGACGTGCCCTCCCAGAACCTCGTCTACGCCGACACCAAGGGCAACATCGGCTACCAGCTCCCGGGCAAGATCCCCACCCGCGCGCAGGGTGACGACGGCTCGCTCCCGTCGCCCGGCTGGGACTCCAAGTACCGCTGGACCGGCTACATCAAGCAGTCCGCGCTGCCCTACGAGTACAACCCCGAGCGCGGCTACATCGTGACCGCGAACCAGGCGGTCGTCGACAAGGACAAGTACCCCTACACGCTCACCACGGACTGGGGCTACGGCACCCGCAGCCAGCGGATCAACGACCTCATCCAGTCGAAGATCAACGGCGGCGGCAAGATCTCGACCGACGACATGCGGCAGATGCAGCTCGACACCAGCAGTGAGATCGCCAAGCTGCTCGTGCCGAAGCTGCTGAAGATCGACGTGGCCGACAAGGACGTCCGCGAGGCGCAGAAGCTCCTGGAAGGCTGGGACTACACCCAGGACTCCGACTCCGCGGCGGCCGCCTACTTCAACGCCACCTGGCGCAACATCCTCAAGCTCGCCTTCGGCAACAAACTGCCCAAGGAGCTGCGGGTCAAGGGGCAGTGCCTGTACGTCGACCGGGTCGACACCACCGGTCCCGCGGACGAGGACCAGAAGGTGCGCGAGTGCGGCGAGCGTGACGCGGACCAGGCGCAGCCGGACGGCGGCGACCGCTGGTTCGAGGTCGTCCGCAAGATCGTCAACGATGAGGACAACGACTGGTGGAAGGCGCCCAAGACGCGCACCCAGAAGGCCACCGGGACCCGGGACGAGCTGTTCGCGCGCGCCCTGCGGGACGCCCGCTGGGAGCTGACCGCCAAGCTCGGCAAGGACATCGACACCTGGAGCTGGGGCCGGCTGCACCGCCTGTTCCTGAAGAACCAGACCCTCGGTACCGAAGGCCCCCGTTTCCTCCAGTACATGCTCAACCGCGGCCCCTGGAAGCTCGGCGGCGGCGAGGCGACGGTCAACGCGACCGGCTGGAACGCCGCGGGCGGCTACGGAGTGGTGTGGGTCCCCTCGATGCGGATGGTCGTGAACCTCGGCGACCTCGACAAGTCGAAGTGGATCAACCTGTCGGGTGCCAGCGGGCACGCCTACAGCGCGCACTACACGGACCAGACGGATCTGTGGGCCAAGGGAGAACTCCTGCCGTGGGCCTTCTCGGACAAGGCCGTCGACAAGAAGACGAGCGACAGCCTGGTCCTCAAGCCGTGACCGTCCCGGCGGCGGCCAGGGCGTGACGCCCTGGGCACCGTCCGGCCGAAGTGGCCCTCCACGCGCGCGTGGAGGGCCACTTCGCGTTCCGGGCACAGGTCAGCGAAAGCGCCGCGTCCCCGAGGGCGTCACCACGGCGTGGACGGGCCGGTCGTGGGCCTCCGCCGGCACCCGCTCGACGACTTCGCCCTCGTACAGGAGCACCACCAGCGCGGGACCGGCGCCCGTCCGCTCCAGCCGGGCCAGGACGCGGTCGTAGGAGCCGCCGCCGCGGCCCAGCCGCATCCCGCGCCCGTCGACCGCGAGACCGGGCAGCAGGACCACGTCAGCGCCCGCGACGGCCTCGGGGCCCAACCGCTCGCCCACGGGCTCCAGAAGGGCCATCCGCGCGCCGTGCCGGACCGGGGCGAGGGAGCCGGCGCCGTCGTACACACCCCAGTCGAGGTCGTTGTCCGGCAGCAGGACCGGCAGCAGCACCCGCACCCCGCGCGCGCGGAGCGCGTCCAGGAGTGCGAGCGTGCCCGGTTCACTCCCCACCGAGACGTACGCCGCCACCGTGCGCGCGTGCGCCAGTTCGGGCAGCTCCAGGGCGCGGACGGCGAGCGCCGCGGCGAACTCGCGCACGTCATCGTCCGTCAACCCGCTTCTCACCGCGAGGAACCCTCGGCGCAACATTCGCTTCGTAGGGTCCGGTTCGGGTCCCAGGTGGCTCACAGAGCGCTCCCCTCGTCTTCTCAATGTGCTCATATGAGAGCGAATTAACCGGAGCCACAGATTCAGCACATAGCCACCGGATATGGTTGCCGGCATGACTGAGTCGCACCCCAGGATCAGCAAGGCTGTCATTCCCGCGGCAGGCCTCGGCACCCGGTTCCTGCCGGCCACCAAGGCCACTCCCAAGGAGATGCTGCCGGTCGTCGACAAGCCCGCGATCCAGTACGTGGTCGAAGAGGCCGTGTCGGCGGGTCTGGACGACGTCCTGATGATCACGGGCCGCAACAAGCGCCCCCTGGAAGACCACTTCGACCGCAACTACGAGCTGGAGTCCGCCCTCCAGAAGAAGGGCGACGCCGGCCGGCTCGCCAAGGTCCAGGAGTCCAGCGACCTCGCGACCATGCACTACGTGCGCCAGGGCGACCCCAAGGGACTCGGTCACGCCGTCCTGTGCGCGGCCCCGCACGTCGGCCACGAACCCTTCGCCGTCCTCCTCGGCGACGACCTGATCGACCCCCGCGACCCCCTGCTGGCCCGCATGGTCGAGGTCCAGGAGCGGCACGGCGGCAGCGTCATCGCCCTCATGGAGGTCGCGCCCGAGCAGATCCACCTCTACGGCTGCGCCGCCGTCGAACCCACCGCCGAGGGCGACCTCGTGAAGGTGACCGGCCTGGTCGAGAAGCCCGACGCCGCCGACGCCCCCAGCAACTACGCGATCATCGGCCGCTATGTCCTCGACCCGCACATCTTCGACATACTCCGCAAGACCGAGCCCGGCCGCGGCGGCGAGATCCAGCTCACCGACGCCCTCCAGCAGCTCGCCACCGACGAGAAGGTCGGCGGCCCCGTGCACGGCGTCGTCTTCAAGGGCCGCCGCTATGACACCGGTGACCGTGGCGACTACCTGCGTGCCATTGTCAGACTCGCGTGCGAACGTGAAGACCTGGGCCCGGACTTCCGGACCTGGCTTCGACGTTACGTAGCCGAGGAGATGTAGGGACTTTGAGCAGCGCCGCGACCCGTACCACCGGCCAGGACCACCTCTGGTCGGTGGAGGACCACCTGGAGGACATCCTCGGCACCGTCCGCCCCCTCGAACCCATCGAGCTGCAACTCCTCGACGCCCAGGGCTGCGTCCTGGTCGAGGACGTGACGGTGCCGGTCTCCCTGCCGCCGTTCGACAACAGCTCGATGGACGGGTACGCGGTCCGGGTCGCGGACGTCGCGGGCGCGAGCGAGGAGTACCCGGCGGTCCTCACGGTCGTCGGCGATGTCGCCGCCGGCCAGGCCGAGTCGCCCTATGTGGGCCCCGGCCAGGCCGCCCGCATCATGACCGGAGCCCCGCTGCCGCCCGGAGCCGAGGCCGTCGTCCCCGTCGAGTGGACCGACGGCGGCCTGGGCGAGGGCCCGGTCACCGGGATGCGCGCGCACAGCGCCTCCCCCGAGGGCTCCTTCGGACAGGTGCAGGTCCACCGCGCCGCCGAGGCCCGCGCGCACGTGCGCGCCGCCGGCAGCGACGTGAAGGCCGGCGACCGCGCCCTCGAAGCGGGCACCATCCTCGGCCCGCCGCAGATCGGCCTGCTCGCCGCGATCGGCCGCGCCACCGTGCGCGTCCGCCCCCGCCCGCGCGTGGTCGTCGTCTCCACCGGCAGTGAACTCGCCCAGCCCGGCGAGGAACTGGGCACCGGCCGGATCTACGACTCCAACAGCTTCGCCCTGTACGCGGCCGCCCGCGACGCCGGGGCCATCGCCTACCGGGTGGGCGCGGTCGCCGACGACGCCGACACCCTGCGCGCCACCATCGAGGACCAGCTCATCCGCGCCGACCTCGTGGTCACCACCGGCGGCGTCAGCGTCGGCGCCTACGACGTCGTCAAGGAGGCGCTGTCCTCGGTGGGCGACGAGGACGAGGCCGGCGGCGGCATCGACTTCCGCACGCTCGCCATGCAGCCCGGCAAACCCCAGGGCTTCGGCTCCATCGGCCCCGACCACACCCCGCTGCTCGCCCTCCCGGGCAACCCGGTGTCGTCGTACGTCTCCTTCGAACTCTTCGTGCGCCCCGCGATCCGCACCCTGGCCGGTCTGAAGGACGTCCACCGGCCCACCACCAGAGCCACCCTCGCCGCCGACAAGGCGCTCACCTCGCCCGCAGGCCGCCGCCAGTTCCTGCGCGGCAGCTACGCGGACGGCACGGTGACCCCCGTCGGCGGCGCCGGGTCCCATCTGGTCGCGGCCCTCGCGCACGCCGACGCGCTGATCGTCGTCCCCGAGGACGACACCTCCGTCGAGCCCGGCACCGAGGTCGACGTCGTCCTGCTCGGCTGAGCGGCGGGGCGCGGGGCCTGCCCCGGGACCGCCGGGGCGTTGGACCGCGAGTGGCGAGTGGCGAGTGGCTGGTGCCGAGTGGCGAGTGGCGGGGAAGCCGGGCGCGACTGCCGGGTCGCGGGGGAGCCGGGTCGCGGGAGTGCCGGGTCGCGGGGGAGCCGGGGCCACTTATCCACAGGGGCCGTGCGCGCTCGTCCACAGGGGGCGTGGTGGCGGACGGCCGGGCGGTAACGTGTCGCGCACACCAGGCCCACGCGCCGCACCGCGAGGGGCCCTGACCGGGAGCGCCGCGCACATGACTGTTCCGTCCCGGGGGGAGACCTCCGGACCCCCCGTGCAGGACCGACTGACGCACATCGACGAGGCGGGCGCCGCCCGCATGGTCGACGTGTCCGGGAAGGACGTGACCGCGCGCACCGCGCGGGCCAGCGGCCGCGTCCTGGTCTCCCCGGCCGTCGTCGAGCTGCTGCGCGGCGAGGGAGTCCCCAAGGGAGACGCCCTGGCCACCGCCCGGATCGCGGGGATCATGGGAGCCAAGCGCACCCCGGACCTGATCCCGCTGTGCCACCCGCTCTCGGTGTCCGGCGTCAAGGTCGACCTGTCCGTGGCGGATGACGCCGTCGAGATCCTCGCCACCGTGAAGACCACCGACCGAACGGGCGTCGAGATGGAGGCACTCACCGCGGTCAGCGTCGCCGCGCTCACCGTGATCGACATGGTCAAGGCCGTCGACAAGGGCGCCGTCATCACGGACGTACGGGTGGAAGAGAAGACGGGCGGAAAGTCCGGCGGCTGGAGCCGGTCATGACCGGCGCGGCCGGGCCGGCGGACGGGCGGTCCTACCGGGCCCTGGTGGTCACGGCCTCCAACCGAGCCTCCGCCGGGATCTACGAGGACAAGGGCGGCCCCCTGATCGCCGACGGACTCGCGCGATTCGGGTTCGCGGTCGAGGGACCCCAGGTCGTCCCGGACGGGGACCCCGTCGAGGCGGCCCTGCGGGCCGGTGTCGACGCGGGCTACGACGTCATCGTCACCACCGGAGGCACCGGGGTCTCACCCACCGACCGCACCCCCGAGGCCACCCTCCGGGTGCTGGACCACCAGATCCCGGGCATCGCCGAGGCCATCAGAGCGTTCGGCAGGGAGAAGGTGCCCACGGCGGCGCTCTCCCGCGGGCTCGCCGGAGTCGCCCGGGGGACACTGATCGTGAACCTGCCGGGTTCCACCGGCGGGGTGAAGGACGGCCTGGCCGTCCTGGAGCCTCTTCTGGTGCACGCCGTCGACCAGCTCCGCGGCGGCGACCACCTCAGACCCAGCGGCAGTGGGGGTGCGAGCTGAACAGCCCGTCCTGGCCCGTCGAGCTGGCGGACGGCGATGTCGTCCTCCGGCCGATAAGGCTGCGCGACCAGCGGACCTGGCGTGAGGTCAACCGGCGCAACCGCGACTGGCTGCGCCCCTGGGAGGCGACCATCCCGCCGCCCACGCCGAGCGGCCCGATCGCGCACCGGCCGACCTACCGTCAGATGGTCCGGCACCTGCGGGCCGAGGCCAACGCGGGCCGGATGCTGCCCTTCGTGATCGAGTACCAGGGACGGCTGGTGGGCCAGTTGACCGTCGCCGGGATCACCTGGGGCTCGATGTGCTCGGGCCACGTCGGCTACTGGGTGGACCAGTCGGTCGCCGGCCGCGGAGTGATGCCGACGGCCGTCGCGCTGGTCACCGACCACTGCTTCCGCACGGTCGGACTGCACCGCGTCGAAGTCTGTATTCGCCCCGAGAACCGGCCCAGCCGCCGGGTCGTGGAGAAACTCGGATTCCGCGAGGAAGGGCTTCGCCCGCGCTATCTCCACATCGACGGCGCGTGGCGGGACCATCTCGTCTTCGCGCTCACCGCGGAGGAAGTGCCCGAGGGGCTGCTCGCCCGCTGGCGCCGCAGCCGGTCGGTCCAGACCAGGCCGGAACAGGTGGGACCGGATCAGCCGGGATCGCAGAACCCGAGCACGCCCGGCAACGCCGGAAAATGAAATAGATGTTCGAAATTGATCGCCGGGCGATCGGCTCAGGGCATTAATTTCGCGCTCCCGGCGGCCTGCTGATCGCATCGGTCACAAAAAAAGCTCGAAATATCAGCCAGATCGTGCGACACACCGGCGCAATTGGCAGATGGCCTCACACAAACCCCTCTACCGTGTGAGGCGTGAGCAGCAGCGGCCTCATCTACGCAGTCATCGTCGGGGCCTGGGCCGCCTACTTGGTGCCGATGTGGCTCCGTAGGCAGGACGAGCTGAACGAAGCCCGTCCGACGGAACGCTTCAGCACCGCCATCCGGCTGCTGTCCGGACGGGCGGGCATGGAGCGTCGGTACGCCAAGGACCTGCGGGCGCGCTCCGCCGACGAGGGGGAGCCCGACGCCGACCCGGGCGACGTCACCGACTCGGTGGACGTCCGGGCCTTCGCCATGCCCCCGACCCGGCCCCAGACGGCAGTCCAGCACCGGCCCCAGGTCCAGGAGCACGTGCGCGCCCAGGAACCGGCCCCGGCGGAACAGACCCCGGGCGACCGGGCGAGCGGCAGGGACAGCGGCGCGTACGAGACCCCGGGCGCGGCCCGGACCGTACCGCAGCAGTCGTCCGCGCCCAGACACCCCGCCAAGTCCGCGCCCCACCAGGCCACCTCGTCCACGACGGGCCGCGCGCCCGGCGCGCGCCGGGGGCCCTCGGCGGAAGCCGAAGCGCGGGCCAGGCGCGTCAAGGTCCTCGCGCGCCGCCGGCGTACGACGGTCATGCTCTTCCTCGCCTTCACCCTCGGCGCGATCGTCGCGGCCGTCGGAGGCCTCGCGTTCCTGTGGGCGCCGGGCGTGCCGGCCGTGACCCTCAGCGCGTACATCGTGTACCTGCGGGCGCAGGAGCGGCGGCGCTTCACCTACACCATGGACCGCCGGCGCGCCGAGGTCGCGGCGCAGCGGCTCCGGGAGCGCCAGCCGCGCCGCCGGCCCGCCGCCGACCCCACGGTGGACGAACCGGAGGAAGGCCCGGCGACCGACACCGACACCGGGCTCTCCGCGCTCGCCGCCGACCGCCGCGCCCTGGTCGAGCAGACGGACCACGCCGAGTGGGTCGACCAGCAGCGCGAGCGCCGGCACGGCCCCCGCCAGGGCGAGAGCTGGGACCCGGTGCCGGTGCCCCTGCCGACCTACGTCACCGCCCCCGTCGCGCCGCGCGCCACCTCCGATGTCGACCTGGGCGCGCCGGACGCGTGGAGTTCCGCCCGCTCCAGCGCGGTCGAGCCGAGCACGCCCGCCGCCGACCCGGCCGAGGAGAACGCCGGGGAGGACGCCCACACGGCGGAGAGCGCGGACGACGGCCGCAGCGACGCCCGCCGGGCGGCGTCCGCGCGCCGCGCCCGCGAGCGCGGCCGCACCCCGCTCTTCGACCAGTACGAGGACGGCGAACGGCCGCGCGCGGCCAACGAGTGACGGGCCCGCCGGCCGGTGCTCGGAAGGACCTGGCTGACCAGCCCGGAACGGATTTCCAAGCACCACGATCGGGATGCTAGAGTTTCACTCGTTGCAAGGGCCTGTGGCGCAGTCTGGTAGCGCACCTCGTTCGCATCGAGGGGGTCTGGGGTTCAAATCCCCACAGGTCCACCGCAGCTCAGAGCCCCAGTCGGAGAGATCCGGCTGGGGCTCTTGCCATGTCCGGGCGGTGAGGTGCCAACTCCCGCCGGGGAGCGGGCCCATGGGGCCCGCTCCGGGGGTGTGCCGGCGGGGACTACAGGGCCTTCGCGTAGCAGAGGCTCAGTTCGTGGAAGCGGTAGTAGCCGAACTTGGCGCAGGGGGTGTAGCCGCTCGACGTGTAGAGGGCCACCGCCTCGGGCTGCTTGGTGCCGGTCTCCAGGACCATGCGGGTGCGGCCCGCCGCGCGGGCGTCCTCCTCCAGGGCGGCCAGGATGCGCCGGGCCAGGCCGAGGCCCCGGGCCTCCGGGACCACGTACATGCGCTTGAGTTCGGCGTCGCCGTCCGAGTAGCCCTCGTCGTTCGCGTCCTGGGTGCGCCAGCCGCCCGTCGCCACCGGGCGGTCCCGCTCGTCGTACGCGATCAGATAGCGCCCCGCCGGCGGGGCGAACATCGCCGGGTCCAGGTGGGTGGCGTCGCCGTCGTCTCCGTAGCGCTCGGCGTACTCGGCCTGCACCTGGTCGTTGAGCTTGACGGCGTCGGGGTGGTCGAAGGGGACCTGGCGGATGTTCATGCGGAATACCGTACATCTATGCGGTGGCGGGTGATGGGGTCGTGACGGGGTGTGCGGGCCGGTCCGGGCGGGGTCGCCGGCCCGCGGGGCGGCGCGGTGCGGCGCGCCCTGCCAGGCCGGTGATCGAGTTCGGATCGGGTGCACCGGTTCAGTATCGTGCCCGGGTGCTGACTGTGACCTCTGTGAATGTGAACGGGCTCCGGGCCGCCGCGAAGAAGGGCTTCGTGGAGTGGCTCGCCGAGACCTCCGCGGACGTGCTGTGCCTCCAGGAGGTGCGGGCCGAGCCCGGGCAGCTCCCCGAGGAGGTACGCGCCCCCGAGGGCTGGCACGTCGTGCACGCCCCGGCCGCCGCCAAGGGCCGCGCCGGTGTGTCCCTTTACACACGCCGTGAGCCGGACGCCGTCCGCGTCGGCTTCGGCTCCGCGGAGTTCGACGCCTCCGGCCGCTACGTCGAGGTGGACCTGCCCGGCGTGACCGTGGCCAGCCTCTATCTGCCCTCGGGCGAGGTCGGCACCGCGCGGCAGGACGAGAAGATCCGGTTCATGGCGGAGTTCCTCGGATACCTCAAGGGGCTCCGGGAGCGGGCCGCCGCCGACGGGCGCGAGGTCGTCGTCTGCGGCGACTGGAACATCGCCCACCAGGAGGCCGACCTCAAGAACTGGCGCGCCAACCGCAAGAACTCCGGCTTCCTCCCCGAGGAGCGCGCCTGGCTGGGCCAGGTCCTCGACCCGGCCGACGGCGGCTACGTGGACATCGTCCGCGCCCTGCACCCGGACACCGAGGGCCCGTACTCGTGGTGGTCGTACCGGGGGCAGGCCTTCGACAACGATTCGGGGTGGCGGATCGACCTCCACGTCTGCACGCCCGGCCTGGCCGGCAAGGCGGTCAAGGGCTTCGTCGAGCGGGCCGCGACCCATGAGGAGCGCTGGTCCGACCACGCGCCCGTGACGGTCGTCTACGACCTCTGAGCCCGAGCCGGGGCTGCCGGCCCCGGGGGCTCCTGCTCGCCTTCCCCGCAGGGGAAGGGCTGCTCCCTTCCCTCGCAGGAGGGGTTACTCCTTCTCCCGCAGCCTGCGGTCCAAGGCCATCGACAGTTCCGCCTCCACCACGCTCTTCGCCAGCGGGCGCAGGCGTTGCAGGTCCGACGGGGTGCGGTTCTCGGTGAGGACCAGGGTGGTGAAGAGTTCGGCCAGGGCCTCGGTGTGGTCGCGTACGCGGCGGGCGGCCCGCAGGACGTCGGCCAGCGGGATGCCCTCGCGGACCAGCGCGGCCGAGACGTCCAGCAGACGGCGGCTGATGTGCACGATCTCGCCGCCGTCCGTGCCCAGATAGCCGAGGTCGAGCGCGGCGGCGAGGTTCTCCGGGGTGGCCTGGCCGGCGAAGACGTCGGCCAGTTCCTCGGGGGAGAGGCGGACCGGGGTCTCCTCGGTCGGCTCGCCGAGGCCCAGCAGCTCGCCCACGTCCCGCCCGTGGTCGAAGGCCTCGGCCAGTTCCGCGATGCCGTTGAGGGTGTGGCCGCGTTCCAGGAGCGCCGAGATGGTGCGCAGGCGGGCCAGGTGGGTGTCGTCGTACCAGGCGATGCGGCCCTCGCGGCGGGGCGGCGGTATGAGCTTGCGTTCCCGGTAGAAGCGCAGGGTGCGCACGGTGATGCCGGCCTTCTCGGCCAGTTCCTCCATGCGGTACTCGCGGCCGGAAGAGCTGCCGGAAGGGTTGCCGGAGGAGCCCCCGGAGGGGTTCGGGGGGCCGGTCTCGGCGGGCCGGCCGGGCGGGGGTTCGACGGCTCCGCGCGCCCGCGCCCGCGGCCCGTGCGCACCGCTTCCCGGCGTCCGCCCACTCCGCGCCCGCGCCCCGGCGCCCCGCTTCCCTGATCCCTCGGCCACCTGCGCACCCTACGTCGTACCCCGGGTAACTTTCCCGCTCGCGACCCCTACCCATCAGTACGAAGCTGTTCTACGCTCCGATTGCGCCAGTGTTCACTGGCAGAGTCGTGCGGACCAGGGAGGCGTCGGGATGACCGAGCACGAGCATGTACGGGTGGCGGTGATCGGGTCCGGGTTCGGCGGGCTGGGCGCCGCGGTGCGGCTGCGCCGCGAGGGCGTCACCGACTTCGTCGTCCTGGAGCGGGCCGACAGCGTGGGCGGCACCTGGCGGGACAACAGCTACCCCGGGTGCGCCTGTGACGTGCCGTCGCACCTGTACTCGTTCTCGTTCGCGCCCAACCCCGAGTGGCCGCGCACCTTCTCGGGCCAGGAGCACATCCGCGCCTACCTGGAGCACGTGGCGGACACCTTCCGGCTGCGCCCGCACCTGCGCTTCAACTCCGAGGTTCGGATGATGACCTGGGACGCGCAGAAGCTGCGCTGGGGCATCGAGACGAGCAGCGGCTATCTGACCGCCGACCTCGTGGTCTCCGCGACCGGGCCGCTGTCCGACCCGAAGATCCCGGCGATCCCCGGCATCGACACCTTCCCCGGCAAGGTCTTCCACTCCGCCCGCTGGGACCACGACTACGAGCTGCGCGGCAAGCGCGTCGCCATGGTGGGCACCGGCGCCTCCGCCATCCAGATCGTGCCGGCCATCCAGCCCGAGGTCTCCCGCCTGACCCTCTTCCAGCGCACCCCGCCGTGGGTGATGCCGCGCGTCGACCGGGCGATCACCGGCGCCGAGCGCTGGCTGCACCGGCAGCTGCCGTTCACCACACAGGCCCGGCGCGGACTGCTGTGGGGCATCCGCGAACTCCAGGTGCAGGCGTTCACCAAGCGGCCCGACGAACTCGGCCTGGTGGAGCGGCTGGCCAAGCGGAACATCTCCCGTGCCGTGAAGGACCCGGCGCTGCGCGCCAAGCTGACGCCCGACTACCGGATCGGCTGCAAGCGCATCCTGCTGTCGAACACCTACTATCCGGCGCTCACCCAGCCGAACGTGGACGTCGTCGCCTCCGGGCTCGCCCGGATCGAGGGCTCCACGCTGGTCGCCGCCGACGGCAGCAGGTCCGAGGCCGACGCCATCGTCTTCGGCACCGGCTTCCACGTCACCGACATGCCGATCGCCGAGCGGGTCGTCGGCGCGCACGGGCGGACGCTGGCCGAGGCGTGGAAGGACGGCATGAAGTCGCTGCGCGGCGCGACCGCGGCCGGCTTCCCCAACTGGATGACGATCATCGGGCCCAACACCGGGCTCGGGAACTCCTCGATGATCCTGATGATCGAGTCCCAGCTCAACTATCTGGCCGACTTCGTACGGCAGTTGGACGTGCTCGGCGGGCGGGTGGCGCTGGACGCGCGGGCCGCCGCCGTGGACGCCTGGAACGACCGGGTGCAGGAGCGCATGAAGCGCACGGTGTGGAACACCGGCGGCTGCACGAGCTGGTACCTGGACGCCAACGGCGTCAACACCACCGTCTGGCCCGGCACGACCACCGAGTTCCGGGGCGCCACCCGCCGGGTCGACCTCGCGGAGTACGAGGTGGTCCGGGCGGCGGAGCCCGCGCCCGTACCGGCGGCCGTGCGCGGCGTCGGCGGGAAGAAGGCGGTGGCGGAGGCGTGAGCCGGCCGACGCATGACGGACGTGGCGCGCGGGGCGGACGGGACGGACGTGGCGCGCGGGGCGGGCGTGGCGGGCGTGGCGGGCACGAGGTGTACGCGCCGCCCGCGCCGGTACGGGAACTGGCCGTGACGTCGGCGGACGGCGCCCGGCTGCACGTCGAGGTGCACGGCCCCGAGGGCGCGCCCTCGGTGGTCCTCGCCCACGGCTGGACCTGCTCGACCGCCTTCTGGGCGGCGCAGATCCGGGACCTGGCCGCCGACCACCGGGTCATCGCCTACGACCAGCGCGGCCACGGGCGCAGCCCGGCGAGTGAGTTGTGCAGCACGGACGCGCTCGCCGACGACCTGGAGGCGGTGCTCGCGGCCACGCTGGCGCCGGGCGAGAAGGCCGTGCTGGTGGGCCATTCGATGGGCGGGATGACGCTGATGGCCGCGTCCACCCGGCCCCGCTTCACCGAGCACGCGGCGGCGGCCCTGCTGTGCAGCACCGGCAGCACCCGGCTGGTCGCCGAGTCGCGGGTCCTCCCGCTGCGGGCCGGCCGGCTGCGCACACGGGTCACCGGCGCGGTCCTCGGCTCGCGCGCCCCGCTCGGGCCCGTCACGCCGGTCGCCCGCGGGATCCTCAAGTACGCGACGATGGGCGCCGGTTCGTCGCCGGCGATGGTGGAGGCCTGCGCGCGGATCGTGCACGCCTGTCCGCGCACCGTGCGGCACGCCTGGTCGGCCGTCCTGGAGTCGCTCGATCTCGACCACGGCGTACGGGAGTTGCGGGTGCCGACGGCCGTGATCGCGGGGACGGCGGACCGGATGACACCGGTCGTGCACGCGCGGGCCCTGGTCGCGGCCCTGCCGAACTGCGTCGGCAGCACCGAACTCGCCGGCGTCGGCCACATGACCCCGATCGAGGCACCGGAGCTGGTGACCGCCCGGATACGGGAACTCGTCACCGCGTACACGCCGGCCGCCGGTACGACCGAAGAGACCGAAGAGGCCGAAGAGATCAAGGAGGGCGCATGAGCAGGGTGAGTCTCGAAGGACAGGTCGCGGTCGTCACGGGGGCGGCGCGCGGGGTCGGTGAGCTGCTCGCGCGCAAGCTGTCCGCGCGCGGGGCCAAGATCGCCCTGGTCGGCCTGGAGGCGGACGCGCTGAAACAGGTCTCGGAGCGGCTGCACAGCGAGAGCGACCACTGGTACGCCGACGTCACCGACCACGAGGCGATGGCGCGGGTCGCCCGGGAGGTCAAGGAGCGGTTCGGCAAGGTCGACATCGTCGTCGCCAACGCCGGTGTGGCGAGCGGGGGTCCGTTCCTGGACTCCGACCCGGTCGCCTGGCGGCGGGTCATCGAGGTGAACCTGATCGGGTCGGCGGTGACGGCGCGGGCGTTCCTGCCGGTGCTGATGGAGAGCCGCGGCTATCTGCTCCAGATCGCCTCGCTGGCGGCCATCACGCCGGCTCCGATGATGACGGCGTACTGCGCGTCCAAGTCGGGCGTGGAGGCGTACGCGCACAGCCTGCGCGCCGAGGTCGGCTACAAGGGCGTCCGGGTCGGCGTCGGCTACCTGTCGTGGACCGACACGGACATGGTGCGCGGGGCCGACCAGGACGAGGTGATGCGGGACCTGCGCCGGCGGCTGCCGTGGCCGTCGAACAAGACGTACCCGCTGGGCCCGGCCGTCGACCGGATCGTGGCGGGCATCGAGCGCCGCTCCAGCCATGTGTACGCGCAGTGGTGGCTGCGCGGGATGCAGGGCGTCCGCGGTTATCTGCCCGGCGTCATCGGGGCGGTCGGGCAGCGGGAGATGCGGCGGTTCGAACCGCGGCTCGGCACCGTGCGGACCGGGCTCGTCGGGGCCGGCGGGGCGGCCGACGAGCAGGAGCGGGAGGCGTCGGCGCCCTGATTCACCGGGGGGTCTCACGGAGCGTGACCGATCGACATGCGGGGTTCGTCCCCGCGTGTCAGTCTGATCGAGGCCCGAACACCCGTCCCTCACAACGGGATCGGGCCGACCCCCCTCACCCACCACGGGAGTGAATTCGATGGGCATTCAGGACCAGTTCAAGGACAAGGCCGAGCGGCTTCAGCAGAAGGCCAAGGGCTCGATGGGCAACGCGCGCGACGAGGCCGACGAGCGGACCTCGCGGGAGCGCCAGGAGCGGGACGACGCCATGCCGGCCGCGGACCGCGCCCGGCAGGAGGCGCAGGACCGCTTCGACCAGGACTACGACGCCTGATCGTCCTTGCGTTCCGCGGAGTTGGGGTGCCCGTTCCTACCAGGGCACCCCAACTCCGCGTTGCCGCGCGCATGGTGAGCCGGCGCCGCGCTGCCCCTCCCGCCCCTCGGGGACGATTGCCCACAGCGGTAAGGGGTGCGCCGCTCCCGGCCGTCACTCCGGGCGCGGGGGAAGCTTCGGGCGGGTGCGGTCCGGGACGTCGGAGTAGTCCGGCGGGGACGCCGCGGGCTGGGTGCGCAGCAGGTCCAGGGAGAGCTGGATGGCGTCGTCCAACTGGGCGTGCCGGCCCTCCGCCCAGTCGAGCGGGGTGCGCAGGATCTCCAGGTCGGGGGCGACACCGTGGTTCTCGACGGACCAGCCGTACGCGTCGAACCAGGCGGCGTTCATCGGCACGGTGATGACCGTGCCGTCGCCGAGCCGGTGCCGGCCGGTCATCCCGACGACCCCGCCCCAGGTGCGCTGCCCGACCACGGGGCCCAGCTTGAGCAGCTTGAACGCGGCCGTGATCATGTCCCCGTCCGAGGAGGTCGCCTCGTCGGCGAGGGCCACGATCGGGCCGCGCGGGGCGTTGGATGCGTACGAGACGGGCTGGGCGTTGCGGGTGAGGTCCCAGCCCAGGATGGTGCGGGTCAGTTTCTCCACGACCAGTTCGCTGATGTGGCCGCCCGCGTTGCCCCGTACGTCGATGATCAGGGCCGGGCGGGAGACCTCCATGCGCAGGTCTCGGTTGAACTGCGCCCAGCCCGAGCCGCCCAGGTCCGGGATGTGCAGATAGCCGCAGTGGCCGCCGCTCAACTCCCGTACCACCTGGCGGCGTTTGGCCACCCAGTCCTGGTAGCGCAGCGGGCGCTCGTCGATCAGCGGGACCACCGCGACCCGGCGGGAGGGGCCCTCGCCGCCGGCCGGGCGGAAGGTCAGCTCCACCGTGGTGCCGCCCGCGCCCGCGAGCAGCGGGTAGGGGCCGGTGACCGGGTCCACCGGGCGCCCGTCGACATGGGTGAGGACGGCGCCCTCGCGGATGCCGGTGCCCGCCAGCGGAGAGCGCGCCTTGGAGTCGGAGGAGTCGCCGGGCAGGATCCGCTTGAGCATCCAACCCCCTTCGCGGCGTACGAAGTTGGCGCCGAGCAGGCCTTGCCGGCGCTGGTAGTGGGCGGGGCCCTCGTTGCGGCGGGCGGCGCTGACGTAGGCGTGCGAGGTGCCCAGTTCGCCGAGCACCTCGCGCAGCAGGTCGGCGAACTCGTCGGGGGAGGAGACCCGTTCGACCAGCGGACGGTACTGGGCGAGGACCGCGTCCCAGTCGATGCCGCACATGTCCGGGTCCCAGAAGTAGGCGCGGATGATCCGGCCCGCCTCCTCGTAGGCCTGGCGCCACTCGGCGGGCGGGTCGACCTCGTGCAGGACGCGGCGCAGGTCGATCCAGACGGTGGAGTCGCTGTCGCCGGACTCGGTGGAGGGGACCGCGCGCAGGTCGTCCTCGTCCACGACGACCAGCCGTGACCCGTCTCCGCTGACCGCGAACCAGTCGAGGTGGTCCACGAGTTCGGACTTCTTCGCCTTGGTGATGTTGAAGAACTCCAGGGTGGGGCGGCCGGTGGTGTCGTCCGGGTTGGCGAAGGTCTCGCCGAGCGCTCCGGAGATCGGCCAGCGCAGCCAGACCAGCCCGCCGCCCGCGACCGGGTACAGCGCCGAGTACTTGGAGGCGGTGACCGGGAAGGGCGTCACCCGGCTCTCCAAGCCTTCGAGTTCGACGGTGGCCGCCGTGCCGTCCTCCGACTCCTCCTCGACCGGGTCGAGGCCCCCGGCGACCGGCCGACCGTCCGGGTTCAGGGCGAACGGGGAGGGCGTGGCGGAGGACAGCGGGACGAGATAGGGGCGGCAGCCGAGCGGGAACGACAGGTCCCCGGTGTGCACGTCGTAGACGGGGTCGAAGCCGCGCCAGGACAGGAAGGCGAGGTAGCGGCCGTCCCGGGTGAACACCGGGTTCTCGTCCTCGAAGCGGCCGTTGGTGACGTCCACGACCAGCCGGTCCTTGATGCGGGCCATCTTGATCTGGCGCAGCGAGCGGCCGATGCCGGGGTGCGACCAGGTCAGCCAGGCGCCGTCCGGGGAGAACGCGAGGTCGGTGACCGGCCCGTTGATGGACCGGATCAGCTCGGTCGCCTCGCCGGCGGACTCCTCCGTCGCGTCGAGCAGGAGCAGCCGCCCGTCGTTCGAGGCGACGGCGAGGCGCTCGCCGCGCGGGTCCGACACCAGTTCCAGGACGCGGCCGAGGTCGCCGGAGGCCAGGCGGCGCGGGGCGCGGTCGCCGCTGGCGCGCGGCAGATAGGCGATCTCGACGGCGTCCTCGCCCTCCGCGTCGGTGACGTAGGCGACCTGGCCGCCCGAGCCGAGCATCTCCGGGAGCCGGACCCGGACGCCGGGGGTGTCCGCGATGGTGCGGGCGGGGCCGTCGCGGTGGGTCAGCCAGTACAGGCTGCCGCGGACGACGACGGCGCTCGCCCGGCCCGTCTCGTCCACGGAGATGCCGTCCACGTGCTGGGAGGCCGGCACCTGGTAGGGGCGCCGCCCGGCGCGCGGGCCGCCGAGCCGGACGTCGAGGCGGCGCGGGACCGACGTGGGGGAGAGGTCGTCGACGATCCACAGGTCGCCCGCGCACTGGTAGACGACCCGGGTGCCGTCGGAGGAGGCGTGCCGGGCGTAGAAGGCGTCGTGGTCGGTGTGCCGGCGCAGGCCGGAGCCGTCGTGGGCGCAGGAGTAGAGGTTGCCGACGCCCTCGTGGTCGGAGAGGAAGGCGATCCGGTCGCCGACGAACATGGGGCAGGCGAGGTGGCCCTCGATGTCGGCGACGAGCTGTTGCCCGTGCAGCCAGATACGGCCCGTGGCGCCGCCCCGGTAGCGCTTCCAGGCGGCCGGCTCGTGCGGGGGCGTGCCGGTGAGCAGCAGCGTCCTGCGCTCGCCGTCGAGGTCGGCGACGGCGATGTCCGAGACGGGCCCCCAGGGCAGCCTGCCGCCGGGGTCGCCGTCGGTGGGCACGCTGTGCGCCCAGGTGAAGTAGGAGAAGGGCTGGCCGTGCGAGGCGACGGCGAGGATGTCGCCGTCGGGGGTCCAGCCGCACACCTGGGTGTCCGCGCTGCCCCAGTAGGTGAGCCGCCGGCCGGGGCCGCCGTCGACCGGCGCGAGATGGATCTCCGGGACCAGGCTGCGCCAGCTCGTGTACGCGATGGTCCGGCCGTCCGGCGAGAAGCGCGGGTGGCCGACCTTGGTGCGGTCGACGGTGAGCCGCCAGGCCCGGCCGCGGCCGTCGAGCGGGGCGACCCACAGGTCGTCCTCGGTGACGAAGCACAGGCGGTCGCCGCTGAGGTGCGGGAAGCGCAGATAGCCGGGGGAGTGCTCGTCCGTGGTCGCGTTCTCGTGCCTGCCGCCCGGGGGCGCGTTCTCCCGCTCGTCGCCGGTGGCCGCGTTCTCGTGCTCGTCGCTCACCTCCCCATGCTTTTCCGCCGGAGGGGCCCCGGCAACTCGTGGACCGGGGCAATCCGGCACGGGCCCGCCGCCCCGTCCGTCCGGCGCGGCACCCCGCCTCCGTCCGGCGCGGCACCCCGGCTCCGTCCGCGCGGTACCCGGCCTCCGTCCGCGCGGCACCCCGTCCCGTCCGGCTCGGCACCCCGCCCTCCGTCCGGCGCGGCACCCCGCGCCATCCGGCTCGGCGCACCCCGGGCCGCGTGGGCGCCGCCCCTCCCGGCCGGCTCCGCCCTCCCCGGGTTGCCTGGGCGGGTACCGCGCTCGGCCGGCTCGGCCCACCCCGGGCCCCCTGCGCCGGCACCCCGCCCGGCCGGGCTCCGTACGCCGCCCGGCCGGGCTCCGTACGCCGCCCGGCCGGGCTTCGTACCCCGGCCGCCCGCACAGTTCCCGTCACCGGCGTGACCCACCCCACGTACGAAACGGTTTCGTTTCGTTGACGGCGGGGGTATCTTCTGAGACATACGAATCCGTGTCGTAGGAAGCAGAGGTGACCGGGATGACTGAGGCCGCAACGGTGCGTCGCAGCCGGATCACGCCCGAGCGTGAGGCCGAGCTGTACACGGCCGTGCTCGACCTGCTTAGGGAAGTCGGCTACGACGCCCTCACGATGGACGCCGTCGCCACCCGTACCCGAGCCAGCAAGGCCACCCTCTACCGCCAGTGGGGCGGCAAGGCCGAGCTGGTCGTGAGAGCGCTGCGGCACCACAAGCCGCTGAAGTTCTCCGACATGGACACGGGAAGCCTGCGGGGCGACTTCCTGGCACTCGCCGCCCGGCAGGACGACTGCCAGATGGAGCAGGACTCCGCGCTGATGCGGGGCCTGGCCATGGCGGCGCACGGGAACCCGGAGCTGCTGAAGGCGTTCCGGGAATGGCTGGTCGAGCCGGAGATGGAAGAGCTGCGCCGGGTGCTCCAGCGCGGTGTCGACCGGGGCGAGATCCGTGCGGACAACCCCGCGATGCAGTTCGTGATGCACATGCTGATCGGCGGCTTCGCGGCCCGCACCATGATCGACGAACTTCCGCCGACCCAGGCCTTCCTGCATTCGTACATCGACGCCGTGGTCCTCCCCGCTCTCGGCGCCTGACACCCCGGCCCCGCACCCCACCCCTTCGCCCCTTTCACCTGCCCCACCCCGCATATCCCCGCAGTTGCACCTGACGCGCCGCTCACGTCGTCGGGCTGATCACCCCTGTCCCCAGCCGGGTGGTCACACCAGCCCCTGCCATCCAACGACCTGACCGGGAGTACGCCCTCGTGGCCACGTTCCTCTACAAACTCGGCCGATTCGCCTTCCGGCGACGGCACTTCGTCGCCCTGCTGTGGGTGGCGCTGCTGACCCTCGCCGGTGTCGGCGCCGCCTCCGCGCCCGTCGCCGGGGCGTCCTCCTTCTCCATCCCCGGCACCGAGGCGCAGAAGGCCTTCGACCTGCTGGAGAGCCGCTTCCCCGGGATGAGCGCCGACGGAGCGACCGCCCGCGTCGTCTTCAAGGCCCCCGAGGGCGAGAAGATGGCGGACAAGGACAACAAGGCCACCGTCGAGAAGACCGTCAAGGTGCTCGGCACCGGCTCCGAGGTCAGCTCCGTCGACGACCCCTACAAGGCGCACACCGTCAGCAAGGACGGGTCGGTCGCCTACGCCTCGGTCAAGTACAACGTCTCCGGCATGGAGCTGAAGGACTCCTCGAAGGACGCCCTGGAGTCGGCCGCGCAGGACGCGCGGGACGCCGGGCTGACCGTCGAGGTCGGCGGTGACGCCCTCCAGGCCACCCCCGAGACCGGGTCCACCGAGGTCATCGGCATCGCCATCGCCGCGGTCGTCCTCGTCATCACCTTCGGCTCGCTGATCGCGGCCGGACTGCCGCTGCTCACCGCGCTGATCGGCGTCGGCATCGGCGTCTCCACGATCACCGCGCTCGCCAGCGCCCTCGACCTCGGCTCCACCACCTCCACCCTCGCGATGATGATCGGCCTCGCGGTCGGCATCGACTACGCCCTGTTCATCGTCTCCCGCTACCGGGCCGAACTGGCCGAGGGCCGGGAACGCGAGGAGGCGGCCGGACGGGCCGTCGGCACCGCCGGGTCCGCCGTGGTCTTCGCGGGCCTGACCGTCGTCATCGCCCTGGTGGGCCTGTCGGTCGTCAACATCCCGATGCTCACGAAGATGGGCGTCGCCGCCGCAGGCACCGTCGCCATCGCCGTCCTCATCGCGCTGACCATGATCCCCGCGCTGCTCGGCTACGCGGGCCGCAAGGTCCAGCCGGCCGGCAAGAAGAGCAGGCTCCTCGGCGGCGGGCGCGCCGCCAAGAAGGAGGGCAAGCCCAACATGGGCACCCGCTGGGCGAGCTTCGTCGTCCGCCGGCCGCTCGCCGTGCTGCTGCTCGGTGTGATCGGCCTCGGCGCCGCGGCCCTCCCGGCCACCTCACTCGAACTGGGCCTGCCCGACGACGGTTCGCAGCCGACGTCCACCACCCAGCGCCGCGCCTACGACCTGCTGTCCGAGGGCTTCGGCCCCGGCTTCAACGGCCCGCTGATGGTCGTGGCCGACGCCAAGGCCAGCGACGCCCCCAAGGCCGCGTTCACCCGGATCACCGACGAGATCAAGGACCTCAAGGGCGTCGTCAGCGTGTCCCCGGCGGTGCCCAACAAGTCCGGCGACACCGCGATGATCACGGTGATCCCCGACTCGAAGCCGTCCTCCGTCAAGACCGAGGACCTGGTGCACGCCATCCGCGGCGCCGGCGGCGAGATCAAGGCCGACACGGACGCCACGGTGCTCGTCACCGGCTCGACGGCCATGAACATCGACTTCTCGCAGAAGCTCAACGACGCGCTGATCCCGTATCTCGCGCTCGTGGTCGGACTCGCGTTCCTGCTGCTGATCGTGGTGTTCCGCTCGGTCCTCGTCCCGCTGAAGGCGGCCCTCGGCTTCCTGCTCAGCGTGATGGCGGCCCTCGGCGCGGTCGTCGCGGTCTTCCAGTGGGGCTGGCTGTCCGGCCTGATGGGCGTCGAGGAGACCGGGCCGATCATGTCGATGATGCCGATCTTCATGGTGGGTGTCGTCTTCGGCCTGGCCATGGACTACGAGGTGTTCCTCGTGACCCGGATGCGCGAGGCGTACGTCCACGGGGAGAAGCCGAGCCAGGCGATCGTGACCGGGTTCAAGCACGGCGCACGGGTCGTCACGGCCGCCGCGGTCATCATGATCGCCGTGTTCTCCGGGTTCATAGGCTCCAGCGAGTCGATGATCAAGATGATCGGCTTCGGTCTCGCCATCGCCGTCTTCTTCGACGCGTTCGTCGTCCGCATGGCGATCGTGCCGGCCGTGCTCGCGCTGCTCGGCAGGCGGGCCTGGTGGCTGCCGAGGTGGCTGGACCGCGCCCTGCCGAACGTGGACGTCGAGGGCGAGGGGCTGCGCGCGCTGGACGAGAAGCGGCGGGACGACGACGAGGACCGGGAACTGGTGGGGGTCTGACCGTCGGAACCCGTAGTCGGAGAGGGTGGGCCGGTGAGGATGCCTCACCGGCCCACCCTCTCGCCGGCCCACCCTCTCGCCGGCCCGTGGGCTCAGCGGGCCACCGGCGCGGCGGCCCGGTAGGTCCCGTGGGCTCAGCGGGCCACCGGTGCGGCGGCCGTGTACGTACGGCGGAGGAAGCGGATCAGCGCCTTCGCGTCGAACTGCACGACCGCCACCCCTTTCGGTGAATGGAATTCCAGGACGGCCTGCACCCGTCCGCACGGCCACACCCGCACGTCGCCGCTGCTGGCCGGGACGCGCAGCCCCTTCTCCAGGAGTTCGCGGGAGAACACCCACTCCTTGGGGCCCGGCAGGGTGATGTGCACCTGCGGCGGGTCGCTCTGCGGGTCGTAGCGGAGGGCCACCGGGACCGCCCGGTGTTCGTCCTCGGCGGAGTCGGCCGTGTCGGTGACGATGTGAGCGCGTGCGTACTGTTCGACGGCGTACATGAACCGACTCCTCACGCTGCGTAACCTGTGCGGAATGTGTGAATCCGTCACCATTCCAATGTCGCACATCTCACGGAAACCGCTCTCCGGCCGCCCGCGACCACCCCTCCATGCGCGCCCTGTCCTTCCTGACCGTCTTCCCGGTCGCGGCGCGCGCATGTACGAGACGCGGTGAGGTACCGGTCACGGTCGGCGCGGGCACCTTCGGCAAGTACTACGGGGCCCCGCCAACTATTGGAGGGTCCCTCGCTCTTGCAACCCATTCGCAAGTGGGCTCTATGATCGGACAGTGCATGTGCCTGATGGATTCATAGATGCCCCCGTCTCCGCCGCCGCGGGCGTGGTCGCCGCCGGCGCCGTCGCCGTGAGCCTGCGCGGAGCCCGCCGCGAACTGGACGAGCGGACCGCGCCGCTGGCCGGCCTGGTCGCCGCTTTCATCTTCGCCGTGCAGATGCTGAACTTCCCGGTCGCCGCCGGGACCAGCGGCCATCTGCTCGGCGGCGCGCTCGCCGCGATCCTCGTCGGCCCCTATACAGGGGTGCTCTGCGTCTCCGTCGTGCTGCTCATGCAGGGCATCCTCTTCGCCGACGGCGGCCTCACCGCGCTCGGCGTGAACATCACCGACATGGCCATCGTCACCACGGTCGTCTCCTACGTGATCTTCCGCGGCCTGGTGAAGGTGCTGCCCCGCAAGCGCCGCTCCGTCACCGTCGCGTCCTTCGTCGCCGCCCTGCTGTCCGTGCCGGCCGCCGCCGTCGCCTTCACCCTCATCTACGCGGTCGGCGGCACCACCGACGTCGCGATCTCCAAGGTCGCCACCGCGATGATCGGCGTCCACGTCCTCATCGGCATCGGCGAGGCCGTCATCACCGCGCTCACCGTGGGCGCCGTCATCGCCGTCCGCCCCGACCTCGTCTACGGGGCCCGCGGCCTCCGGCAGCGGCTCAAGCTGCGGGTCAACGGCGAACTCGTCGACACCCCCGACCCCTCCGCCGCGCCCGCCGCCGCTCCCGGGGCGTTCCCCGTCGCCGCCCGTTCCTCGCACCGCAAGGTGTGGATCACCGGCCTGGTCACCTCCCTCGTCCTGGCCGGGTTCGTCAGCTTCTACGCGTCCGCCAGCCCCGACGGCCTGGAGAAGGTCGCCAAGGACAAGGGCATCGACGCGAAGACCGAGAAGCACGCCACCGAGGACTCCTCGCCGCTCGCCGGATACGGCGTCAAGGACATCTCCGACGCCCGAGTCTCCGGCGGACTCGCCGGGGTGATCGGGGTCGGCGTCACCGTCGTCGCGGGCACCGGCGTCTTCTGGGCGCTGCGCAGGCGCCGTACGTCCGACGCCTCGCCCACCTCGCTGCCCGAAGGCGTCTGACATGGGGGCGGGCCACGCGCACAAGCTCTACCGGCACGGGCATTCGCCGGTGCACGGACTGCCGCCGCACACCAAACTCGCCGCGACCCTCGCCTTCGTGATCGTGGTCGTCTCCACGCCCCGCGAGGCGATGTGGGCGTTCGCGCTGTACGCCGTGCTGCTCGCGGCGGTCGCCCAGCGGGCCCGGGTACCGGCCGGGGTGCTGCTGAAGCGGCTGCTCATCGAGATCCCGTTCGTCGCCTTCGCGGTGCTCATGCCGTTCGTCGCCGAGGGCGAGCGGGTCGACGTCCTCGGCCTCTCGCTGAGCGTCAACGGGCTGTGGGGCGCCTGGAACGTGCTCGCCAAGGGCACCCTCGGCGTCGCCGCCTCCGTACTCCTCGCCTCCACCACCGAACTGCGCGAACTGCTCCTCGGCCTCCAGCGGCTCAGGCTCCCGCCGCTCCTCGTGCAGATCGCCTCCTTCATGATCCGCTACGGCGACGTCATCACCGACGAGATGCGGCGCATGCGCATCGCCCGCGAGTCCCGGGGCTTCGAGGCGAGCGGGGTGCGGCACTGGGGGGTGCTCGCGAAGTCGGCGGGCGCCCTGTTCATCCGCTCCTACGAACGCGGCGAGCGCGTCCACCTCGCCATGGTGAGCCGGGGCTACACCGGTTCCATGCCGGTCATCGACGAGGTGACCGCGTCCCGGGCGCAGTGGTCGTACGCCCTCGCCCTCCCGTTCGCCGCCCTCGTCGTGTGTGTGCTGGGATGGACGCTGTGATGTCTGCCGAACCCCCCGCGCCGTCCGCCGGCGCCGACGACCTGCCCGCCTCCCTGGAGGTCGCCGGCCTCGCCTTCGCCTACCCCGACGGCCATCAGGCCCTCTTCGGCGTCGACTTCACCATCGGGCGCGGCGAGCGGGTCGCGCTGCTCGGTCCGAACGGCGCCGGCAAGACCACCCTCGTGCTGCACCTCAACGGCATCCTGACCGGCGGCACCGGCACGGTGAGCGTGGCCGGACTGCCGGTCGGCAAGCGGCACATGGCGGAGATCCGGCGCCGGGTCGGCATCGTCTTCCAGGACCCGGACGACCAGCTCTTCATGCCGACCGTGCGGGAGGACGTCGCCTTCGGGCCGGCCGCCGCCGGGGTCAAGGGCGCCGAGCTGGAGGACCGCGTCCGTACCGCGCTGGAGCGGGTCGGCATGGCGGAGTTCGCGGACCGCCCCCCGCACCATCTGTCCTTCGGACAGCGGCGCCGGGTCGCCGTCGCGACGGTGCTGGCGATGGAACCGGAGATCCTCGTCCTCGACGAGCCCTCCTCCAATCTCGACCCCGCCTCCCGGCGCGAACTCGCCGACATCCTGCGCTCGTTGGACGTCACCGTCCTCATGGTCACCCACGACCTGCCGTACGCCCTCGAACTGTGCCCGCGCGCCCTCGTCCTCAGCGACGGGGTGATCGTGGCCGACGGGCGGACCGGCGACCTGCTCTCCGACGACGAGCTGATGCGCACCCACCGCCTGGAGCTGCCCTTCGGCTTCGATCCGCGGTCCGTGACAATGGGAGCGTGACGAGACAAGAGGACACCGTGCCCGGGGCCGTACGAGAGGACGTCGTGCACGGCACCGTCGCCGAGGGGTTCGAACCGGTCCGGGAGGCGTTCGCCCGTAACTTCGCGGCCCTCGGGGAGCGGGGCGCCGCCGTCACCGTGTACCGCGACGGGCACAAGGTCGTCGACCTGTGGGGCGGCGGCCGGGACGTCGACGGCACCGAGCCCTGGCACCCCGGCACCGCGCAGATCGTGCGCTCCGCGACCAAGGGCGTCGCCGCCGCCGCGATCCTGCTGCTCGCCCAGCGCGGGCTGCTCGACCTCGACGCGCCGGTCGCCGCGCACTGGCCCGCGTACAAGGCGCGCGGCAAGGAACACACCCGGGTCCGTGACCTGCTCACCCACCGGGCGGGCGTCCCGGTCCTCGACCGCCCGCTCACCCCCGCCGAGGCCGCCGACCCCGACGTCGCGGCGGCGGCCGTGGCCGCGCAGACACCGGCCTGGCGCCCGGGGGACGGCCACGGCTACCACGCGCAGACGTACAGCTGGCTGACCGGCGAACTGGTCCGGCGGGTCACCGGGCGGTCGATCGGCGCGTGGATCGCCGAGGAGATCGCCGGGCCGCTGGGCCTGGACCTGTGGGTCGGGCTGCCGCCCGAGCAGGCCGGCCGGGTGGGCCGGGTCGCGCAGGTCGAGGCGCCGCCCGCGCCCGGCGGCCTGCGGACCCGCCCCAAGCGCGCGGTCGTGGAGGCGTACGCCGACCCGGACAGCCTCACCCGCAGGGCCTTCGCCGCGATCACCCCGATGCCCGACGAGAACGACCCCGCCTACCGGGCCGCCGTCCTGCCCGCATCGAACGGCATCGCCACCGCCGACGGCCTCGCCCGCTTCTACGCCGCGCTCATCGGGGAGGTGGACGGCGTCCGCCTGTTCACGCCGGAGACGGCGGCGCTCGCGCGGACCGAACACTCCGCCGGGCCCGACAAGGTCCTGGTGGTCAGCACCCGCTTCGGCCTCGGCTACATGCTCCACGGCCCGGCCTCGCCGCTGCTCTCCCCGGCCTCCTTCGGCCACCCCGGCCGAGGCGGCCCCCTCGGCTTCGCCGACCCCGACTCGGGCATCGCCTTCGGCTACGTCACCAACGGCTTCCGCACGAGCGTGACGGCGGACGCCCGGGCCCAGGCCCTGGTACGGGCGGTGCGGACGGCGGTGGCGGGGTAGTTCGCAGGGACGGCCGGCCCGCCGGGGCCGTGGGGTGCCGGGCCGCGTGGGCGGTTGGGGTGCCGGGCCGCCAGGGCCGTTGGATCGCCGGCCCACCGGGGCCGCTGGAGTGCGGGCCGCCGGGGCCGCCGGAGTGACTCGCGGCTCCTGTCCGCTATCCCGTGTGCAGCATCAGCCCGATGCCCACCACCAGCAGGCCCGCCGCGGCGATGCGGGGTGCTCCGAAGCGTTCCTTGAAGAAGACCGCGCCGATGGCCGCGCCCACGATGATCGAGGACTCGCGCAAGGCCGCGATCGGGGCGAGTTCGGCGCGGGTCTGGGCCCACAGGACCAGTCCGTACGCCGCGACCGACAGCGCCGCGCCGAGGAAGCCGACCGCCGCGACCGGCCTCAGCACCCTCACCGTCTCGCCCCGCCACCGGTGGATCGCGTACGCCGGGATCACGATGCCCTCGGCCGCCATCAGCCAGGCGATGTAGCCGAGGGAGCTGCCCGAGGCGCGTACGCCCAGGCCGTCCACGACGGTGTACGCGGCGATCGAGGCGCCCGTCGCGAGGGCCGCGCCGATCGCGGCCCAGTTGGGGCGCCGCCCGCGCAGGCCCCACAGCGCGACCCCGGTCAGCCCCGCGCAGGACAGGGCGACCCCGGCGGCGGCCCACCCGTCGGGCACCTCGTGCGCGAAGACCGCCGCGAGGACCGTGACGATCAGCGGAGCGGTGCCGCGCGCGATGGGGTAGGCCTGCCCGAAGTCGCCGAGCCGGAAGGAGCGCATCAGCAGGACGTAGTACGCGATGTGGATGAGCGCGGAGGCGGCCAGGTACGGCCACGCCCCGGACGCCGGGAACGCCACGAACGGGACCATGGCCAGGCCGATCAGCATGCCGCCGCCGGCGATCAGCGTGAAGCCGACGAGCTTGTCGGTGATGCGGTGCGCGATCGCGTTCCAGCAGGCGTGCGTGACGGCGGCGAGCAGCACCGCCGAGGTGACGAGCGGTGTCATACGGTGCGCTCGCGCACGTCCACCAGCGTGCCGCCCGCGTGGGCGACCAGGCTCTCGGGGTCCATCGGGAACACGGTGTGCGGGGTCCCGGCCGCGGCCCACACGGTGGTGTGGCCGAGGAGCGAACGGTCGGCCAGGACACGGGTCTTGGTCCGGTGCCCGAAGGGCGGCACCCCGCCGATCGCGTATCCGGTGGTCTCCCGTACGAGGTCGGCGCGGGCCCGTGTCACCTTCTGGGCGCCCAGCTCCAGCCGGACGCGTTCCATGTCGACGCGGGAGGCGCCGTCCATGAGGACGAGCACGGGGACGCCGTCCGCCGCGAAGATCAGGGACTTGCAGATCTGGCTCAGCTCGCAGCCGATCGCGGCGGCGGCCTCGGCCGCGGTGCGGGTCGCGTCGGGGAAGCGCCGGACCCGCCCGGTCAGCTCGTCTAGCCCCAGCTCCCGCAGGGCTGCGGCGAACCGGGGGTGAACGGTGTCCTCGCCCGGGGACGCGGCTCCCGTGGCGTTCTCATCGGTGGCGGTCATGCCCAGCACGCTAGCGGCCGGTGTACGCGCCACGCGACCGGGTTCCAGTCCCACCGGAAACACCACAACGGGGCGCCCACGAGGGAGGCCGCGCCCACGAGGGAGGCCGCGTACACGAGGGAGGCCGCGTACACGGGGGACGGAGTCGGGGGGTCGTCCACGATGTTGTCCGCCGTGGTCAGCAGGTGTTCCAGCGCGCTACGGGCGGCCTGCTCCCGGTCCCGGGGAGGGCACGGTTAGCCGCCCGCCTTCAGCAGTGCCGCCACGATCGGGCCCGCCGTGTCGCCGCCGTGGCCGCCCTGCTGGACGACGCCCGCGGCGGCCAGGTCGCCCTTCCAGGCGGTGAACCAGCCGTTGGGCTGCTTCTGGTTGTCGACCTCGGCGGAGCCGGTCTTGGCGCCGTAGTCGGGGCCGAGGCCGGACATGGCCTCGGCGGCGGTGCCCGCGGCGGCCGTGTACCGCATGACCTCGCGGAGCTGGGAGAGCGTGGACGCGGACAGGGTGCGGGAGGCCTTGGCCAGGGTGCGGTGGTCGACGTCGGGGGAGACCAGGTAGGGCTGGTGGAAGGTGCCCGACTTGACCGTGGCGGCGACGGAGGCCATGTTCAGCGGGTTCATCCGGACCCCGCCCTGGCCCATCAGGGAGGCGGCCATCTGCGCCGCGCTCTGCACCGGCACCGACCCGTCGAACGACGGCACCCCGACGGACCAGTTGTTCCGGCTCAGCCCGAAGACCTGCTGGGCCTGCTTGGTCAGGTCGTCGTTCTTCAGCTTCTTCGCCTGGGTGATGAAGGCGGTGTTGCAGGACCGGGCGAAGCTCGCCTTGAACGTGCCGTCCTTGATCTCGAAGTCGTCGTCGTTGTGGAACTTCCAGCCGCCGTACGTCGCCGTCTTGGGGCAGGGGTGCGGCTTGTCGGCGGAGGCCAGGCCCTTGTCGAAGAGCAGCGAGGCGGTGATGACCTTCATGGTGGAGCCCGGGGCGAGGGAGCCCTGGAAGGCGGTGTTGAAGCCGTGCGAGGTGTTCGCCACGGCGAGGATCTCCCCGGTCGAGGGGCGCAGCACCACCACCGACGCCCGCTCCTTGGCGGCGACCTGGCGTTCGGCCTCCGCCTGGAGGGCCGGGCTGAGCGTGGTCCTCACCTTGCCCGGGGTGCCCTCGCCGAGCGTCAGGAGCGTCTTGTCGGGCGTCTTCTGGCCGCCCTTCTTCGCGGCCTTGCGGACCACGCGCAGTTCGACGCCGGCCTTGCCGCCGGCCGTCTTGCCGAACTTCTCGCGCAGCCCGTCCAGGACGGTGCCCAGCGACGGGTACTTGGCGGTGGTCAGTTCCCCGCCGTCCCGGTCGAGGGCGGTGATGGGCGGGGTCCCGGAGGCGCCGGTGACGAGCCGGTCGCCGTCCTGGAGATCCGGGTGGAGCACGGACGGCTTCCAGCCGACCAGGGCCGCCCCGTCCTTGGCCCGCCGGACGACGGTCAGCTTGGAGGCGTACGTCAACGGCTTGGACGTGCCCTGATAGCCGACGGTGGCCTTGACGGTGAACGGGACGTCGGGTCCGGCCGCCTTGCCGCCGGTGAGGGTGACGCCGCTGATGTGGGCGTCCTTGCCGTAGCCGGTCAGTGCGGCGGTGGCGGCGGCCGGGTCGTCGGTCGCGGCGGCGGCCCTGGCCAGGTCGCCGCTCTGCCAGGCGGTCAGGAAGGCGGTGGAGGCGGTGCGGATCTCGGTCGCCGTGAGCGGGCCCGTCCTGACGGCCTTGTGCGCGGCGCCGGTGGACCTCTCGTCCCCGGCCGCCGTCCCCCCGTAGAGGCTGTACGCCCCGAACGCGCCGCCGGCGACGACCACCGCGATCACTCCGCCGAGTACGGCGGGCCGTCTGGTCCTCGGCCGCTCGGCGACACGTCTTCTCTTGCCCACGGCTGATCGTCCTCCGCTGTCCCCGGATACCCTGCGGCGCCCCCGCGCCTCTCGCTCCTCAACGAGATGCCCCACCCTAGGGTCCCGCCCCGCCTCCCGTGACCTCAGCCACCCGTTCGTAGCACTGCTGCGACGATCGGGCCGGCCGCGTCGCCGCCGTGGCCGCCCTGCTGGGTCATGGCGGCTGCGGCGATGTCGTTGCGGTAGCCGGTGAACCAGCTGTTCGACACGGCCTGTCCGTCGACCTCGGCGGAGCCGGTCTTGGCGCCGATGCTGCCGCCGAGCCCGGCCATCACCTGGGCCGCGGTGCCGCTGACCGCCGTGCGGTTCATCATCGCCCGGAGCTGGGCGACCGTACCGGCGGACAGGCCCTGCGCGGTGGCCAGTTGCCGGCCGTCGAGGGAGGGCGCCACGATGACCGGCTGCCGGAAGACGCCCGTCATCGCGGTGGCCGTCACCGACGCCATGTTGAGCGGGCTCATCTGGACCTGGCCCTGGCCGATCATGTTGGCCGCCGTGTCCGGGCCGCCGGAGGCGGGCACCGAGCCGTCGAAGGACTCGATTCCGGTCTTCCAGTCGTTCCGGCCGAGCCCGAAGCGCCGCTCGGCCTCGTTGGTCAGCGTGTCGACCTTCATGTCGTCGGCGTACTTCACGAACGCGGTGTTGCAGGAGCGGGCGAAGCTGTCGGAGAGGGTGGCGTTCTCCTGCGGCTGCATGCCCGTGAGATTGTGGAAGGTCTGGCTCTGCCAGACCGCCGCGGCCGGGCAGGGCGCGGGTCCGGTCGACGTGGTGATGCCGTTGTCGATGAGGGCCGCCGCGCTGATGATCTTCATGGTGGAGCCGGGGGCGAGCTTGCCGAGGAAGGCCGCGTTGAAACCGTCCTGGCGGTGGTTGGCGACGGCCAGCACCTCGCCGGTGCTGGGCTTGACCGCCACGACCGAGGACTCCGCGTACCGCTGGACCGCCTTCTCGGCGGCGGCCTGCGCGCTCGCGCTGAGCGTCGTACGGACCTTGCCGGGGCGCCCCTCGGCGAGGGTGGCCAGCGTGGTGTCGGGGTTCTCGGTGGTGCCGTGGTGGATGGCCAGCTCGATACCCGGCGTGCCGCCCGCCTTGTCGCCGTACTTGCCGCGCAGCGCGTCCAGGATCGGCCCGAGCGAGGGGTAGTCGTCCTTCGTCAGGACAACGTTGTTCCGGTCCACGGCCTCGATCGCCGGACTCTGCGACTCGCCCGTGACCAGCGTGTCCCCGTCCTTGAGCCGCGGGTGCACGACGGACGGCTTCCAGTCCACCAGCGCCTTGCCGGTGGTCTCCCCGCGCACCACGGTCAGCCGGGAGCCGTACGCGAGGGGCTTGCTCTTCCCCTCGTACGACACCGTCGCCCGTACGGAGAACGGCACCGTCGCCCCCTTCGCCGCGCCCGGGGTGATCCGCACGTGGGTCAGGTGCGCGGTGTCCCGGTATCCGGCGAGCAGGCTCTCGGCGCCGGCCTGGTAGTTCGTGAGCGCCGCCGCCTCCGCCGCGTCGCCCTTCTCCCAGGCCGCGAAGAAGGCGCGGCTGGTCTCCTTGATCTCGGCGCCGCTCGGCGGCCCGGTCTTCACCGGCGCCGGCCCGGCGGTCCCGGTGTCCCCGCTGACCGCGGTGACGAAGTTGTACGCCCCGTATCCGGCGCCCCCCAGCAGGACGGCGAACACACTGCCGACGACGGCAGCCTTGGCCCCCTTGCGCATCGCGCGATTCCCTCCCCGTGAACCCTTCCCCGAACTTCTGAACGCGTTCAGAAAAGCCGCTCTCCTCGAACCCTAAGGGCGGGTGGGGCCCTTGTGACAGCGGTTTCTCCGAATCGTTAGCCCGGGGCGGGCCGTTATAGGTGCGAACGCCATCTATCGCCGGGGACGGATGCGACGCGCGAAGGGGCCCGGCGCGGCGCCGGGCCCCTTCATCACGTGCGTGCGGCTATACCCACGTATCCAGCCACATCCGCGACCGCCACTGGTCGATCGGGATCGCCGTGCCCGTGTACAGGGGCCAGAAGTAGATGAAGTTCCAGGTGATCAGGAGGACCAGGACGCCTGCCGCTGCGGCGCCGGCGACTCGGCGGCGTTCTGTCGCGCCCGGGGGGCCGAGGATCGCGCCGATCATCATCGTGACCGCCAGGCACAGGAACGGCACGAAGACGATCGCGTAGAAGAAGAAGATCGTGCGCTCCTGGTACAGGAACCAGGGGAGGTAGCCGGCCGCCACGCCGCAGGCGATCGCGCCCGCCCGCCAGTCGCGGCGGAACGCCCAGCGCCACAGCACGTACAGGATCGCGAAGCAGGCCGCCCACCACAGCAGCGGGGTGCCGAGGGCCAGGACTTCGCGGGCGCACTTGTCGCCCGCGTCGGAGGGGCAGCCGTCCTTGCCGGGCAGCGGGGACTCGTAGAAGTAGGAGACCGGGCGGCCGAGGACGAGCCAGCTCCACGGGTTGGACTGGTAGGTGTGCGGCGAGGAGAGGCCGACGTGGAACTTGTAGACCTCGTGCTCGTAGTGCCACAGGCTGCGCACCCAGTCGGGGAGGAACGTCCAGGTTCCGCCCCGGCCGTCGGTCGCCGCCCAGTTCCGGAAGTAGCCGCCGCTGCCGTCGGCCGGCGACAGGATCCAGCCGGTCCAGGAGATCAGGTACACCGCCAGCGCGACCGGCACCGTCGCCAGGAACGTGATGCCGGTGTCGTGCTTGAGGGCCGCCGTGTACGGGTGACGGGCACCGGCGACCCGGCGCGAGGCCGCGTCCCACAGCACCGCCATCACACAGAACGCGGCCAGCACGTACAGGCCGTTCCACTTCGTGCCGATGGCCAGGCCCAGCATCAGGCCGGCCGTCCAGCGCCAGGGGCGCCAGCCGAGGCGGGTGGTCTCGGCGGTCGCCGCGTCGGGGCGGGCCGTGCCGTCCTCGTCGACGGGCAGCGCCGCGGCCAGCCGGGCCCGCGCCTTGTCCCGGTCGATGACCAGGCAGCCGAACGCCGCCAGCACGAAGAACATCAGCACCCCGTCGAGCAGCGAGGTGCGGCTCATCACGAAGTGCAGGCCGTCCACCGCCATCAGCGCGCCCGCCAGGCAGCCGAGGAACGTCGACCGGAACAGCCGCCGCCCGATCCGGCACAGCAGCAGCACCGACAGCGTGCCGAGCACCGCCGTCATGAACCGCCAGCCGAAGGGGTTGAACCCGAACATCCACTCGCCGAGCCCGATGACGTACTTGCCGACCGGCGGGTGCACCACATAGGCGGCGTCGGTGGGGACGCGCACGTTGCCGTTGCCCTGGAGGACCAGGTCGTTGGCGTCCTTGGCCCAGTTGACCTCGTAGCCGCGGTGGATGAGCGCCCAGGCGTCCTTCGCGTAGTACGTCTCGTCGAATATCACCGCCTTCGGGCTGCCCAGGTTCCAGAACCGCAGCAGCCCGGCGAACAGGGTCACCAGGAGCGGGCCGCCCCACCCCGACCAGCGGTGGAAGCGGTCGGCGACCTCCTGACGCAGGCCGAGGGACGCCCAGATCCGCGACCCTGGCTCCGGGTACGGCGGTACGAGCCGGTCGCGCACATCGCTTCGGGGCGGCGCCGTGTAGCCGAATCGGCGCAGCCGCCGCTGCCACGACGGCCGCTGATCGTCGGCGGCCTGGCCCTGCCGGGTGTCCGTGGAGGACGCGGTACTGGTCACCGCGCCATCGTAGGGAACCCGTCTGTGGGAGTCCCGTGCCCGGGCCCTTCCGGTCGGATGAGCTTGTCGGACGGTACCCCTGCGAGGATGGGACCGTGACAGGAATCCTTGTGTTGGCAGGCACCCCCATCGGCGACATCTCGGACGCGCCGCCACGGCTCGCCGCGGAACTGGCCGGGGCCGATGTCGTCGCCGCCGAGGACACCCGCAGGCTGCGCCGGCTCACCCAGGCCCTCGGCGTCCAGACGTCCGGCCGCGTCGTCTCCTACTTCGAGGGCAACGAGGCCGCCCGCACCCCGGAGCTGGTCGAGGCGCTGGCCGGCGGGGCCCGGGTGCTGCTGGTGACCGACGCCGGGATGCCCTCCGTGTCGGACCCCGGCTACCGGCTGGTCGCCGCCGCCGTCGAGAAGGACATCAAGGTCACCGCCGTACCGGGCCCCTCCGCGGTGCTCACCGCGCTCGCCCTGTCCGGGCTGCCCGTCGACCGGTTCTGCTTCGAGGGCTTCCTGCCCCGCAAGTCCGGCGAACGCCTCTCCCGGCTCCGGGAGGTCGCCGAGGAGCGCCGCACGCTCGTCTACTTCGAGGCCCCGCACCGCCTGGACGACACCCTCGCCGCGATGGCCGAGGTCCTCGGCAGCGGACGCCGCGCCGCCGTCTGCCGCGAGCTGACCAAGACGTACGAGGAGGTCAAGCGCGGCCCGCTCGGCGAGCTGGCCGCCTGGGCGGCCGAGGGGGTGCGCGGCGAGATCACCGTGGTCGTCGAGGGAGCCCCCGACAAGGGCGCCGGGGAACTGGACGCGGCCGAGCTGGTGCGCAGGGTGCGGGTGCGCGAGGAGGCGGGGGAGCGGCGCAAGGAGGCCATCGCCGCGGTCGCCGCCGAGGCCCGAATTCCCAAACGCGACGTCTTTGATGCCGTCGTCGCGGCAAAGAACGCCGCCCGAACCGCCCCATAGAAGGGCAAAGGACCACCGCCGAAGGCAAAGCCCAGGCCGCCCGGCGGGCCGCCGCGACAAGGAACGGCCAAGACGGCTCCAACACTCGACAGGACGGATGCGTTCGCGGCGGCGGAAGCGTCCACTGGATGAAGGGACGCACCCGTCCCTCGCCTCCGGAGCATCGGCGCGGTTCGCCTCGGTGGAATCCGCCCGGGTGGAACCCGTCCCGGTGGAACCCGTCCCGGCGGAATCCACGGGGAACCCGCCGATGGTGATGCCGGAGGTGCTTGTCCAGCGGACAAGAGGAGCAGTCGGAAATGAGTGAGACCACAGGACAGGCCGGCGGTATCGCCGCAGGTCAGGTCACCGAACGGACCGGTCGGCGCGACACCGCGGCGGCCGTCGCCCACGAATCGTATTCCTTCGCCTGCATGCGCTGCGGGCACGGCTGGGAGCAGTCCTACGCGATCGAACACCACCGCGACGCGGAGGGCGCCGAGTTCGTGACCTACGTGGCGGACGGCCAGGTCGTGCCGTCGCCGCTCAGCCGTCCTTCCTGCCTGTACTGCGACAGCCACGTGGTGCGCATCATGCGCGCCGGCCAGGTGTCCTCCGTCCTCGACTCCCTGCACTCCGTGAGCAAGCCCCGGCCGGTGACGCGGCGGTCCGGGGAGGGCGCCGAGGGGTCCAAGGCCGGTGCCGACGAGGCCGAGGGGGCGGTCCCGGCCCCGGGCGGCTCCTCCGAGGCGACGCCCAAGGAACCCCACCACTGGCAGCTGTCGGACCTCCTGCACCCGTTCCAGCACCGCAAGGCGAGCTGAGAGCGGGCCTCACCCGCGTGAGTGACGGCATGCCCCTTCGTAGGATCGGGGCATGCCTTCCTCCGCCTCCGGCACCCCCGGCGCCACCGACAAGAACGCCGCGCCCCCGCTCCCCGAGCCCCTGCGTGTCCCCGTCGCCGACTCGCACACCCATCTCGACATGCAGTCCGGCACGGTCGAGGAGGGCCTCGCCAAGGCCGCGTCGGTGGGCGTCACGACCGTCGTCCAGGTCGGCTGCGACCTGAACGGCTCCCGCTGGGCCGCCGAGACCGCCGCCGCGTACGACGCCGTCCACGCCACCGTCGCCCTGCACCCCAACGAGGCGCCCCGCATCGTGCACGGCGACCCGGACAACTGGTCACGGCGGGGCGACCGGCAGCCCGGCGGGGAGGCCGCGCTGGACGAGGCGCTCGCGGAGATCGACCGCCTGGCCGCGCTTCCGCAGGTCAAGGGCGTCGGCGAGACCGGACTCGACTACTTCCGCACCGGCCCCGAGGGCAAGGCGGCCCAGGAGCGCTCCTTCCGCGCCCACATCGAGATCGCCAAGCGGCACGGCAAGACCCTGGTCATCCACGACCGGGACGCCCACGCCGACGTGCTGCGCGTCCTCAAGGAGGAGGGCGCCCCCGAACGGACCGTCTTCCACTGCTACTCCGGCGACGCCGCCATGGCCGAGGTCTGCGCCCGCGCCGGCTACTTCATGTCCTTCGCCGGCAACATGACCTTCAAGAACGCCCAGCCGCTGCGCGACGCGCTCGCGGTGGCCCCGCTCGACCTCGTCCTGGTCGAGACGGACGCGCCCTTCCTGACGCCCGCGCCGTACCGCGGACGGCCCAACGCGCCGTATCTCGTTCCGGTCACGGTGCGGGCCATGGCCGCGGTGCGGGGCATCGACGAGGACACCCTCGCGACCTCGCTCTCCGCCAACACCGCGCGCGCATTCGATTACTGAGCGATAACGGTCCCGGGGGTTCTCCCTGGTCAGGGGCGTGTCCCGGACGGGGGAGTGTCGCGACACAGCGTAGTCACGTTGCTTGGGAGAGTGACGGCCGCTCCGCTAGGTTCTGGTCGCCCGATCCGGACCCCCTGGAGCGTGTCGTCGTGAGCAGCTCGCGGTACGAGCAGTACGAGACGTACGGACCGACGGAGACGTACGGACCGACCGAGACGTACGGACCGACGGAGACGTACGGACCGACCGAGACGTACGGACCGACGTACGGACCCGCCGGTGGCGCCGACGCCACCACGGTCGTCGTCGCCCCCGGCCCCGCCGCCGTCCCCGGTGGTGTGTCCGCCGGTGCGGAGGCCGGCGCGGTGGAGTACGCGCGCTGGGAGCCGTACGGGCACCAGTACGCATCCGCATCCGCACCCGGACCCGGAGCAGGGCCTGGGAGCGAGTACGGGTCCGAGTACGGGCACGGGTACGCCGACACCTACCGTCCGGCGTACGAGGGGCGCCCCGCGTACGAGAGGCGCGCCCCCCGGCACGCCCTGCCGGACGCGGCCACCGCTCCCGCCGTGCCCACCGCCCCCACCACTCCCCCCGAGCCGCGCCTTCCGCGTCAGTACGGCGACACGGCCGCCGCCGCCCAGGCGGAGACGGTCGTGTTCGGGAACGGCGACCTCGGCCTCGCCCAGGCGGACACCGTCGTCCTCGCCGACGCGATCGCCCGTGCGGACACCGTCGTCGTCACCGTGCCCGACCCGGACGCCGCCCGCCTCGGTGCGGGTGACGGGGTCCGGCCGGCCGGCGGGCGGGCCGACGCGCGCCGCGCGGCCCGGCGCAGACGCGTCCCCGAGCGGCCCGAGGCGCTGCGCCGGCTGCTCCCGCAGGCGCTGGTCGTCGCCTTCCTGGCGGGCGGCACCACCGCGTTCGTCGCCAACGACAAGGCGATCGAGCTGAGCGTCGACGGCAGGCCGCGCACGCTGCACACCTTCGCGGACGACGTGACGGAGCTGCTCGCCGACGAGGGCGTGAAGGTCGGCCCGCACGACGTGGTCGCCCCGGCCCCCGGTACTCCGCTCTCCAGCGGTGACGAGGTCGCGGTGCACTACGGGCGGCCGGTGAGCCTGACCATCGACGGCACCCAGCGCCGGGTGTGGACGACCGCGCACACCGTCGAGGGGGCGCTCAGACAGCTCGGGGTGCGTGCCGAGGGCGCGTATCTGTCGGCCTCGCGCTCCCAGCCGATCGGGCGCGCGGGTCTGGAACTCGACGTGCGGACCGAGCGGACCGTCACCGTCCTGGCCGACGGCCGGGCCCGGACCATCCGGACGAACGCGGCGAGCGTCGGGGAGGCCGTCGAGGCGGCCGGCATCGCCCTGCACGGCCAGGACACCACCTCGGTCCCGGCCGGGAGCTTCCCGCGCGACGGGCAGACGGTCACCGTCCTGCGGATCACCGGGACCCGGGAGGTCCGCGAGGAGCCGATCCCCTTCGCGGTCCGGCGCACCGAGGACGCGTCGCTGTTCAAGGGCACCGAGGTCGTGGAGCGCCCGGGCCGGTTCGGGGCGCGGCGCGTCACGTACGCCCTGCGGACCGTCAACGGCGTACGGGAGAGACCGCGCCGTATCCGCGCCGAGGTCGTGCGCGAGCCGCGGGCGCAGGTGGTCAGGGTCGGTACGAAGCCGCACCCGGTGTCCGTCGGCGGCGCCGACCACCTGAACTGGTCCGGCCTCGCCGCGTGCGAGTCCGGCGGCCGGCCCGGCGCGGTGGACCCGTCCGGGACGTACGGGGGCCTCTACCAGTTCGACACGCGCACCTGGCAGTCCCTCGGCGGCACCGGCCGCCCGCAGGACGCGTCGGCCGCGGAACAGACCCTGCGCGCCAAGAAGCTGTACGTACGCCGGGGTTCGAGCCCCTGGCCCCACTGCGGCGCCCGCCTCCAGGGCTGAACCCCGGCGCGCTGCCGCCCGGCGGCTCCGGGCGGCCCGGGGGCGCTCCGGCCGGGAGAGGCGCGCCGGGGCGGACCCCTGACGGGGTGGACGCGCCCCGGGGCAGGTGAGGGGCGTGCGGCGGGCGGGCCCGTTCGCACCCGTACCCTTGGGGCGTGACCAGCCCCACCCCCGACGCCCTTCTGGGCCCCGCCGACGTCCGCGAACTCGCGGCAGCCCTCGGCGTGCGGCCCACCAAGCAGCGTGGCCAGAACTTTGTGATCGACGCGAACACGGTGCGCCGCATCGTGCGGACCGCCGAGGTGCGGCCCGACGACGTGGTCGTGGAGGTGGGACCCGGCCTCGGCTCGCTGACGCTCGGCCTGCTGGAGACGGCCGACCGGGTCGTCGCCGTCGAGATCGACGACACCCTCGCGAGTGCCCTGCCCGCGACGGTCGCCGCGCGCATGCCGGAGCGGGCCGACCGGTTCACGCTGGTGCACTCCGACGCCATGCAGGTCCGCGAACTCCCCGGCCCGCCCCCGACCGCGCTGGTCGCGAACCTCCCGTACAACGTCGCCGTGCCCGTCCTGCTGCACATGCTCGACACCTTCCCGACCATCGAGCGCACCCTCGTGATGGTCCAGGCGGAGGTCGCCGACCGGCTCGCCGCCGCGCCCGGCTCGAAGGTGTACGGCGTGCCCTCGGTGAAGGCCAACTGGTACGCGGAGGTCAAGCGCGCCGGGTCCATCGGGCGCAACGTCTTCTGGCCCGCCCCCAACGTCGACAGCGGGCTCGTCTCGCTCACCCGGCGTACCGAGCCGGTGTCCACGACCGCACCGAAGGGCGAGGTGTTCGCGGCGGTGGACGCGGCCTTCGCGCAGCGCCGCAAGACCCTGCGCGCCGCCCTCGCCGGATGGGCCGGCTCCGCCCCCGCAGCCGAGGCCGCGCTCGTCGCCGCCGGTGTCTCCCCGCAGGCCCGCGGGGAGTCCCTGACCGTCGAGGAGTTCGCCCGGATCGCGGAGCACCGCGGTGCCACCGGCACCGGGGAGGGCACCAGCGCCCGCCGCTACCGCGACGAGAACAGCCGGCACGGCGACAGCCCCCAGCACGGCGAGAACAGTCAGAGCGGCGGGAACGCCCAGCGCGAGGAGTCGAGCCAGTCGTGACGGAGTCGGTGACCGTACGCGTCCCTGCCAAGGTCAACGTCCAGCTCGCGGTCGGCGCCGCCCGCCCCGACGGCTTCCACGACCTGGCCAACGTGTTCCTCGCGGTCGGCCTCCACGACGAGGTCACCGCCACCCCGGCCGACGAGCTGCGCGTCACCTGCGCGGGCCCGGACGCCGGCCAGGTGCCCCTGGACCGTACGAACCTCGCGGCCCGCGCCGCCATCGAACTCGCCCGCCGGCACGGCGTCGAGCCCGCCGTGCACCTGCACATCGCCAAGGACATCCCCGTCGCCGGCGGCATGGCGGGCGGCAGCGCGGACGGGGCGGGCGCGCTGCTCGCCTGCGACACCCTGTGGGGCACGAACACCTCCCGCGAGGAACTCCTCGACATCTGCGCCGAGTTGGGTAGCGACGTGCCGTTCAGCCTGGTCGGCGGGGCGGCGCTCGGCACCGGCCGGGGCGAGTACCTGCGCCCCCTGGAGGTCGGCGGCACCTTCCACTGGGTGTTCGCGATGGCCGAGCGCGGGCTGTCGACCCCGGCGGTGTTCCGGGAGTTCGACCGGCTGCACGAGGGCGTCCCCGTCCCGGAGCCGGTCGCCTCGCAGGACCTGCTGGACGCGCTGGCGAAGGGGGACGCGGGGGCGCTCGCCCGTACCGTCTCCAACGACCTCCAGCCCGCCGCGCTCTCCCTCTTCCCGGCCCTCGCCGACACCCTCGTGGCGGGCCGCTCGGCGGGCGCGCTCGCCGCGCTCGTCTCCGGCTCGGGCCCGACCACGGCCTTCCTCGCCCCGGACGCGGTGGCCGCGCGGACCGTCGCCGAGGCGCTGAGCGCGTCCGGCACCTGCCGCACGGTCCGCGTCACCCGCTCCCCGGCACCGGGCGCGACCGTCCTGGCCTGACGGGCAGGACCGGGCCCGGCCTGACGGGCAGGACCGGGTCCGGTCACCGCGGGCCGATGTCCTTGGGCGGCCCAGGTGGCCGCGCCGACCCGGGCGGCCGGGGGCGGCCCGGGCTCGGACTACCCTTGAGGGTCGATCGTCCCCCTTGTCAGGAGAGAAATGGCCGTCAACCTGGTCAATGTCGAGTCCGTCAGCAAGGTGTACGGCACCCGTGCACTGCTCGACGGGGTCTCCCTCGGCGTCAGCGAGGGTGACCGGATCGGCGTGGTCGGCCGGAACGGCGACGGCAAGACCACCCTGATCCGCCTGCTGGCCAAGCTGGAGGAGGCCGACAGCGGACGCGTCACGCACTCCGGCGGCCTGCACACCGGCGTCCTCACCCAGCACGACTCCCTCGACCCCACGGCCACCGTCCGCCACGAGGTCATCCGCGACATGGCCGACCACGAGTGGGCCGGAAACGCCAAGATCAGGGACGTGCTGACCGGCCTCTTCGGCGGTCTCGACCTGCCCGGTTTCCCGCAGGGCCTGGACACCGTGATCGGGCCGCTCTCCGGCGGCGAGCGGCGCCGGATCGCGCTCGCCAAGCTGCTCATCGAGGAGCAGGACCTGATCGTCCTCGACGAGCCCACCAACCACCTGGACGTCGAGGGCATCGCCTGGCTCGCCCGGCACCTGCGCGAGCGCCGCTCCGCGCTCGTCTGCGTGACCCACGACCGCTGGTTCCTCGACCAGGTCTGCACCCGCATGTGGGACGTGCAGAAGGGCGCGGTCTACGAGTACGAGGGCGGCTACTCGGACTACGTGTTCGCCCGGGCCGAGCGGGAGCGGATCGCCGCGACCGAGGAGGTCAAGCGGCAGAACCTGGTCCGCAAGGAGCTGGCCTGGCTGCGCCGCGGCGCCCCCGCCCGCACCTCCAAGCCGCGCTTCCGCGTCGAGGCCGCCAACGAGCTGATCGCCGACGTGCCGCCGCCCCGCGACAAGAGCGAGCTGATGCGTTTCGCGGGCACCCGGCTCGGCAAGACGGTCTTCGAGCTGGAGGACGTCACCGTCCAGGCCGGCCCCAAGGTGCTGCTCAAGCACCTGACCTGGCAGCTCGGCCCCGGCGACCGGGTCGGCCTGGTCGGGGTGAACGGCGCGGGCAAGACCTCCCTGCTGCGCGCCCTGGCCGACGCCGCCCGCAGCGACGGCGAGAAGCAGCCCGCCGCGGGCCGGATCGTCACCGGCAAGACCGTCAAGCTCGCCTACCTCTCCCAGGAGGTCGCCGAACTCGACCCCACCTGGCGGGTCCTCCAGGCCGTCCAGTCGGTCCGCGACCGCGTCGACCTCGGCAAGGGCCGCGAGATGACCGCCGGCCAGCTCTGCGAGACGTTCGGCTTCAACAAGGAGAAGCAGTGGACGCCCGTCGGCGACCTCAGCGGCGGTGAGCGCCGGCGGCTCCAGCTCCTGCGCCTGCTGATGGACGAGCCGAACGTCCTCTTCCTCGACGAGCCCACGAACGACCTCGACATCGAGACCCTGACCCAGCTGGAGGACCTCCTCGATGGCTGGCCCGGCTCCATGATCGTGATCTCCCACGACCGTTTCTTCATCGAGCGCACCACCGACAACGTGTTCGCGCTGCTCGGCGACGGCACCCTGCGCATGCTGCCGCGCGGGATCGACGAGTACCTGGAGCGCCGCCGGACGATGGAGGAGGCCGCCGCGGCGGCCGTCCTCGCCGCCGCCCCCGCCCCCACGAAGTCCGCCTCGTCCGCCGACGCCCGGGCCGCCAAGAAGGAACTCCAGAAGATCGAGCGGCAGCTCGACAAGATCTCCGAGAAGGAGACCAAGCTGCACGCGCGGATCGCCGACAACGCCACGGACTTTGGGAAGGTCGCCCAACTCGACACCGAGCTGCGCGAGTTGGCCGGCGAGCGGGAAGAACTCGAAATGCGCTGGCTGGAGCTGGCCGAGGACGCGTGAGCCGGGGCGATCCCCGGGGGTGAGCCGCTGGTGGGTCACGGGTGAGGCACGGAGGCGTCCGTGGTCACGGGTGAGCCACGGAGGCGTCCGTCCGGCGTGACCGTCGGGCGCGCACGGCCCGTCGAGAGGGCGTGCGCCTCCCGGCGGGCGCCCCTGTGACCGGGAACACGCCCCGCCCCCGGCCGGGCGGTGCGCCCCTCGCCCGAGGGTGAACTCCCCGCGCGCGTATGGCGTGAAGGCCCCGTGAAGACGCGTAACAGCGACATCACAGCCCGGTTCTCCCTTGGGTACAGGGCGCGCACCGGCCCCCTGCCCGCGCCCCCCTCAGTGATAGAAAGAGCCGTCTGGGAACAGTCTGAGAACCACCGGGTGTGGCGGAAATCCAGCGCCGCCGATGGGCGCCACATCAGTGAAGAGGGGGAAGCGCTGATGAGTCAGCCGCCGAGTCAGCCGCCGCAGGGCGGGTTCGGAGCACCGCAGGACCAGCCGCCGACGGGCGGTTCGGGCACACCACAGGACCCGCGCGCACAGGGCGGTTTCGGTGCCCCGCAGAACCCGCCGCACAACCCGCCGCCGAGCGGCCCGCCGGGCACGCCCCCCAGCGCGCCCCCGCAGCCGGGCACGCCCCCGCCGCCGCACGGCACCCCGCCTCCGCCGGCGCCCGGTTACGGCTACCCGCAGCAGCCCGGCCCCTACGCGCAGCCCGGCCCGTACGGGCAGCAGCCGCAGCAGCCGGGCCCGTACGGGCAGCCGCAGCCGCCGGGCCCGTACGGCCAGCCCGGCCCCTACCAGCAGCCCGGCCCCTACGGCTATCCGCAGCAGCAGCCCGGCTACGGCTATCCGCAGCAGCCCACCTACCCGGGCGGACCCGGCACTCCGCCGCCCGGCGGTTCGAAGAACCCGTTCAAGGGCAGGCCCGCGCTCGTGATCGCCGCCGCCGTGGCCGCGCTGCTCGTCGTCGGCGGCACCGTGTGGGCCGTCAACAGCGGCGGGGACGACGAGAAGAAGCCCGTCGCGCGGCAGAGCCCGAGCGTGAGCCCGACGGCGTCCGCCTCGGACGACCCGGTCAACCCCGGCGACGGCAGCGGCGACGGAGGCTCGGACGACGAGGACCTGAACGCCGGGCGCGGGCCCGGCGAGTCGAAGGTGCTCTGGTACAAGTCGGCGCCGGACGCGCCCGCTTCCGGCGCGGACGCCCCCGGCCAGTGGATCACCGGCAAGACCGCGGTCAAGGCCGCCTACAAGCAGGTCCTCGCCTACCACACCGGCGACGGCAAGCCGGCCTGGGACGCGCTGACGTTCCCGCAGAAGATCTGCGCGGCCACCCCGCAGAAGACGTCCGACGACAAGGTCGTCATCGCGTACATGAGCGGTCCGAGCAGCAGCGCCAAGTGCAACCAGCTCCAGCAGATCGACCTGGACACCGGCGCCAAGGGCTGGAGCGGCAAGGTCGCCGACGGCGGTCTCTTCGACAGCGCGCTCTCCGTCGACCTGTCCATCACCGGCCACACCCTGACCGTCGGCCGCTCGATGTCCGGCACCGGATACGACGTCTCCAGCGGCAAGAAGCTGTGGGACAAGGAGAAGTACGGCCCGAGCTGCTTCCCCTCCGGGTTCGCGGGCGGCCCCAAGCTGATCTCCGTCGCCTCCTGCGGGGCCGGCAGCGACACCGAGCACGACGAGGTGCAGGAGCTGGACCCGGCCACCGGCCATGCGAAGTGGACCACGAAGATCCCCAAGGGGTGGAAGGTCCAGCGCGCCTACTCCGTCGACCCGGTCGTCCTCTACCTGACCAACGACGCCAAGAAGACCGTCAACGTCACGGCGCTGACGGCGGGCGGCGGCCTGCGCTCGCAGCTCAAGAGCGACGACGGCTTCGCGCCCGAGTGCGGCTTCGCGATCCTCAGCCGCGATCTGACCGGCTGCTTCGGCACCGCCGCCGACGCCGACACGCTCTACCTCCCCACCGACCAGAAGACCGGCGCCAACGAGGTCGTCGCGTTCGACCTCGCGACCGGCAAGGAGAAGTGGCGGGTCAAGTCCCCGGTGGACGCCACGATGATGCCGATGCGGACCGAGGGCGGCAGGCTCATCGCCTACGTCGAGGCGTCGTACAACGGCGGCGGACGCGTGGTGTCCGTGCCGACGAGCGGCAGCCACAAGCCGACCACGCTGCTCCAGAACCCGCAGGGCACGGCGAAGATCGAGAGCGGCTTCTACTCGAAGGCCGTCGACTACGTGGACGGGCGCTTCTACATCTCCACCACCCGGCTGACGGGCAACGACGAGGCGAAGGAGAAGCTGATGCTGGCCTTCGGCAAGTGACCGCAGCCCGCCTCCCGTTCCCGCGCGCCCCCCGCGCGCGCCGGCCCGCCGCCCCTTCGTCCCCCGAGGTACCCACGCCATGAGCCAGCCGCCCCCGCCACCCCCGAACCAGCCCCCGTCGAACCAGCCCCCGTCGAACCAGCCTCCGTCGAACGAGCCCCCGGCCGACCAGCCCCCGGCCGACCAGGCTCCGCCGAGCCCGTCCGCGCCGGAGCAGCCGGGCCGGCCCGCGCCGCTGGGGCTCCGGAAGGAGGGGGACCGGGACCGCGCGGAGGACTCCGGGACCCCGCAGGCCCCGGCCTCCGACGGCTCCTCGGCACCCCAGGCCCCGGCCTCCGACGGATCCCCGGCGCCCGGCGGCTCCTCCGCACCCCAGACCCCGGCGCCCGGCGGCTTCGGCGCCCCGCAGAGCCCGCCACCCGGCGGTTTCGGGGCTCCGCAGACCCCGGCGCCCGGCGGCTTCGGCGCCCCGCAGAGCCCGCCACCCGGCGGTTTCGGGGCTCCGCAGAGCCCGCCGGCCGGCGGTTTCGGCGCCCCGCAGGACCCGCCCCCCGGTGGTTTCGGCGCGCCCACGCCGCCTCCGCCGCCCGCGCAGGGCCCCGGCTACGGCTACCCGCAGACCGCGCCGCCCGCCGCCCCGCCCCAGCAGCCCTACGGCTACCCGCAGACCCCGCCCCCGGCCCAGCCCGGCTACGGCTACCCGGGCCAGCCGCAGGCCCCGTACGGCGCGCCCGGCCAGCCTCCCTACGGCGCACCGGGCCAGCCCGCGTACGGCGCCCCCGGCCAGCCCGGCACCCCCTACGGCTATCCGCAGACCGTGCCGATGCAGCAGCCCGCTCCCCAGGGCGGGGGCGCAGGGAAGTCCAACACCGCGATGGTGGTCATCATCGCGGCGGCCGTGGTGGCCCTCGCGCTGATCATCGGCGGGGGTGTCTGGTACGCGAACTCCTCCGGCAAGGACGACGACAAGAAGACCTCGGCCGCCTCGGGCGGCGACACCGGCGGCAAGGGCGGCGGCGACGCCAAGGGCACCGGCGGCACCTCGTCCGGCGGCCAGGAGAAGGCGCCGGCCAGCACCAGCTCCCACCCGCTGTTCCAGATCCCCGCGCCGGCGCTGCCCAAGAGCGACTCGAGCGTGACGACGGTCGGCTCCTGGCTCACCGACAAGGTGTACGCCAAGAGCGGGGTCGCCGAGATCAACGGCTACGACCCCGACTCCGGCGCCAAGACCTGGACCATCAAGCTCCCCGGCCCGGTCTGCCAGGCCAGCCGGCACACCACCGAGTCCGACCGCACGGCGATCATCTACGAGCCCGAGATGCCGACCAAGGCACAGCCCTCGCACGGCTGCAGCCAGCTCGCCGCCATCGACCTCGACGCCGGCAAGAAGCTCTGGACGCGGACGATCAAGTCCGGTGACCGGCCGATCAACCTCGACAACGTGACGGTCAGCGGCAACACGGTCGCGGCCGGCAGCACCAGTGGCGGCGGCGCCTTCGACATCTCCACCGCCAAGCCGCTGTGGGCCCCGAAGACCACCGACAGCTGCTACGACGCCGGTTACGCCGGCGGCCCGAAGCTGGTCGCGGTCCGCAAGTGCGGCGAGTACGGCAGCACGCGCCAGCTCCACATCCAGACCATCGACCCGAAGACCGGGAAGGTGATCTCCGAGTACAAGATGTCGCCCGGCATCGAGTACGCGAGCATCGTCTCCACCGACCCGCTGGTCGTGGCCGCCGACGTCGGCGACTCCGCCGGGGACGGCAGCGGCATCTCGGACTTCTTCTCCATCGACAACAAGACCGGCACGCTGCGCACCAGGATCTCCGCGCCGGGCAAGACGTACGCCGCCAAGTGCGACGGCATCACCCGGATCGAGTACTGCTCCTCGCTCGCCGTCGGCAACGACAGGCTGTACATCCCGACGGAGGAGCACGACGGCTCCGGCGACTACAGCCGGACCAACGAGATCGTCGCCTTCGACCTCGGCACCGGCAAGCAGACCGGCCAGCGCGCCGACGCGGGCGACGGCTACTCGATCACCCCGCTGCGCATGGACGGCACCAACCTGCTCGCGTACAAGCGTCCGCCGTACGACAAGGGCGGGCAGGTCGTCTCGATCGACGGCAGCTCGTTCAAGGCGACCACGCTGCTGGAGAATCCGTCGGACCAGGCGGTGCGGGACGTGGAGACCAGCATGCTCCCGGACTACGCCGAGATCCTCTACCACGACGGGCACCTCTACATGTCCCAGGTGTTCGCGCGCAAGCCGTCCACGACGGACGACAAGGAGTATCTGGCGATCGCCTTCGGAGCCAAGTAGCCCACGAAACGGACTCTTTCGTCCGGTTGACGTCGAGTCCGTTCGGTTGATGTCACGCCGCGGTCCCGTCCCTGCTCAGGGGCGGGACCGCACGCGTTGTTCCGCGGCAATCCCCGCGCGGGGAGAATTCGATATTCCGGGGCACTTCTCGCCGGTAGGGGAAGCGCAACGTCGAACAAGCGTGTAGCTTCCGGGGGATGGAGAGCCGGGGGGCTTCTCATCCACGGGGAACCAGTGGGGATGCTTGGGGGGACTGGGGGGTTGCCTGATGGGAGTGCGGCTCATGGTGGTCGACGACCACCGACTGCTGGCCGAGGCGCTGGCCTCGGCGCTGAAGCTGCGCGGGCACCGGGTGCTCGCCGCGGCGGCGCCCGCCGCGGGGGCGGCGGAGCTGGTGATCAGCCGGGCGCCCGAGGTGTGCCTGGTGGGCACCGCGACCCCGGCCGAGCCGGGGATCTTCGACCCGGTGGCGCGGATCAAACGGGAGCGTCCCCAGGTGGCGGTCCTGGTGCTCGGCCCGGTGCCCAGCCCGCGCGGGATCGCCGCCGCGTTCGCCGCGGGCGCCTCCGGCTACGTACGCCATGACGAGCGCATCGAGGGGGTCGAGCGGGCCATCATGAAGGCCCGCGCGGGCGAGGCGGCGGTCGCGCCGCAGCTCCTCCAGGGCGCCTTCAGCGAACTGCTCAACCCCGCCGCCCAGCCCGACGACGAGGGCCAGCGGCTGCTCCAGATGCTCACGCCCCGCGAGGTGGAGGTGCTGGTGCGGGTGGCGGACGGGGAGGACACCCGGCTCATCGCGGCCGGCATGGGCATCGCCCCCTCGACGGCCCGCACCCATGTGCAGCGGGTCCTGATGAAACTGGGCGTCGGCTCCCGCCTCGAAGCGGCGGCCCTCGCGGCCCGCACCGGCCTGCTGGACCGGGCGGGCCCGCTCCCCGCGCCACCGGCCCAGCGCGGCCCCGTGGACGAAACCCCGTGAGGTCCCCGGCCCGGTGACCCGGGGCCGCCTCGGACCACCGGGCCGGCTTCCCTATGCGGATTCGGCCGGGTGCTTCCCGTCCTCGAAGCTGGCGAAGTACGCGGCGGCCATGTCCTCGTCGCCGTGGCCCTGCGCCGCGGCCCGGGCGAGGCGTTCGGCGGCGGCCTCGGCCACGTCGAGCCGGACCCCGTGCTCCTGCCCGGCTGCGACGATCAGGCGGGCGTCCTTCTCGGCGGTGCTGACGGCGAACGCCGCCGGGGTCAGCCGGTCCTCCAGGACGAGGCCGGCCTTGGCGTGCAGATAGCCCATGTCGAGCGGGCCGCCGGCGATCAGGGAGAGGAAGTCCCGCGGGTCCACGCCGAGGCCCTTCGCCAGCGCGAGCGCCTCGCCGGCCGCGGCGGTGGCGGCGAGGACCCAGCTGTTGGCGACGAGCTTGAGCCGGGTGGCGCTGCCCGCCGCCCCGTCCTCGCCGGTCCACACGGTCCGCGAGCCGACGGCGTCGAAGACCGGCGTCACGGCGTCCCGCGCCGCCACCGGGCCAGCGGCCAGCACGGTCAGCTCGCCGGCCTCGGCGGGGGCCCGCGTCCCGAGCACGGGCGCGTCGAAGAAGACCAGCCCGTGGTCACGGGCGAAACCGGCGAGGTCCGCGACGGCCTCGGTCCCGGCGGTCGTGGACTGCGCCCAGACCACCCCCTCGCGCAGCCCGGGCGCCGCCCGCCGCATCGTGTCGAGGACGGCGGGCCCGTCGTACAGCATGGTCAGCACGGCGTCGGCGCCCCGCACGGCCTCCTCGGGGGAGCCGGCGACATACGCGCCCTCGGCGGCCAGCGGCTCGGCTTTCGCGGCGGTCCGGTTCCAGACCCGGACGGTGTGCCCGGCCCGCGCGAGGTTCCGGGCCATCGCGGCCCCCATGATCCCGGTGCCGAGGACGCCGACGGTGAGTGTTTCGTTCATGGGGTTGAGCCTTCCCGCTGAGCGGGTTTCATGCCACGGGGCCGGTCTTCCCGCCGGGCGGGACGGATGCGCGCCGCCCCGCCTTCCGGTGAGGCCGGCTCAGCGACCCCGCAGGATCCGCCGGGCCACCGTCCGGCGTACGCCGGTGAGTTCCGCGGCGATGCGCTGCTCGCGTCCGGTGTCGCAGGTGATGGCGGGCGGCAGCGGCGGTCCGATCAGCAGTGCCGTCCGGCGCAGGAGCGTCGGCGGGTGGGTGGAGTCGACGCTGTGTCCCCGCCGGATGCCGGCCCGGCGCTGCCGCTCGTGTTCGTGCTCCGGGACGGAGTTCATGTCGGCGGCCAGACGGTCCCACAGCCCGTCGGCCCGGTCGTCGTCGCCCCGGGTGCGCGGTCCTCGCAGGGCGGACCCGTTGGCCTCGCGCATCAGCGTGATCTCCGCCGATTCGGAGACGAGCAGCCGGTCGAGGAGTTCCACCGTGGCCTCGGTCGATCCGGCGCGGGCGGCCAGCCGGTCGGCGAGGTACTCGCTGCGCTGGGCGGCGCGCAGGGTCAGCCGGTCGAGGAGGAGCAGGAGCCCGAGGAGGATCCAGCGCGGCACGGCGTAGACCGCGTTGATGACCAGCGCGAGCAGGGTGGGCTCCGGGGAGGGGTGGAAGAAGTACTCCCAGGTGAGCAGCGAGCGGTAGGCGGTCCCGATGACCCGTCCGTGGCGGGTGTCGCCGTTGCTGTAGTGGCCCAGCTCGTGACCGAGCAGGGCGATCCGCTCCCGCGGGCTGAGGATCTCCCACAGCGGCAGCCCCAGGGTGAGCAGGCGGCGGGCGCCGATCCCGTACGACAGGACGCTCGCGTTGATCGAGCGGTCGACGGCGATCGCGTCGACCCCGCGGGTGCCCACGGCGGCGCCCACCTCGTCGACGAGAGCGAACAGCTCGGGCGCGTCGGCGCGGTGCAGCACGGGCACATCGTCGGGCAGGCCCGGCAACCGCGGCCTGAGCACCCAGGCGAGAACGAGAAGCAGCCCGCCCGCCACCATCCCGAAGCCGCCCCAGCCGCGCACGAGGAGCCAGACCCCGGCGCCGAGCACGGCCAGGGTGAGCGCGTGGACGGCGAGGGCGAGCGCGTAGGCGAGGACGGACGCGGTGTCGCGCCGGGCCCGCAGGGTGCCGCCCGCGGTCAGTTCGGCGAGCAGCCGCTCGCCGTGGCGCCGGGCCTGGGCGCGCTGGGCCCGGGCCAGCCGGCCCGGTCTCTCCTCCGGCGGCGCCGGGTCGACGTTCCAGTCACAGGCGGCGCACCACACGGTGAAGTCGCCGTGGACGCGGATCTCGGCCCCGCAGTCCGGGCACGCCTGGACCGACTCCCCCGCAGTGGTGTGCATCGTGAACTCTCCCCTGCCCCCACGGCCTCTACCCAGAGTCCGCCTGTACGTGACATGGCGAAGCTGATCACACGGCTGCCGTCGCGTAAAGCGTCCGGTTCCGGGGAGTCGCGGGCTCCCGGGCCCGCCCGGCCCGGTACATGCCTCGGGGCCGGGTTCCCGGGGGAACTCCGGCCCCGAGTGCGGGGGTTACTCCGTCGGCGGAGTGGTGGTGGGGTCGGACGGGGTGTCCGGGGCAGGGGGCGGCAGGGGGCGCAGCCACAGCCAGGCCAGGAAGAACAGGCCCAGGATCAGCATGCCGAGGCCGGTCCACAGGTTGATGTTGACGCCGGCCGCCTTGTCGATGTCGGCGTCGGAGGCGGTGATGCCGGCGATCGTGACGATGACGCCGTAGAGCACGAACAGGCCGCCGATGATGCGGCGGATGTCGAACAGCCGGGCGGCGGTCGCGGACTTCTCCTGGAGTTCCGTGACCTGCCGCTGGACGTCGCGTTCCGAGTTGTCGGACATGGTTTCTCGATTCTCCCTCTTCAGAACCCGTCGGTACTCGTCAGAGCGAGAACGGGACGTAGCAGGCGGCCGCCAGGATCACGGCGCCCCAGCCCAGCAGCGCCGGCCTGCGGTACCAGGCGTCGTCGCCGGCGGCCGGCGGCTCGGCCATGCCGGGGGAGCGGGTGCCGTAGACCAGGCCCTCCAGCTCCTCGGCCGGCTTCGGCGCGGTGAACAGCGACACCGCGACCATCACCACGGCGCCGGCGACGAAGCCGGCGATCGCGGAGACGAAGTTGGCGCCCTGGTCGGAGGGGAAGCCGATGATGCCCTGCTTGTAGAAGACGAAGTAGTTCACCATCGCCGCCGTCGTACCGGCCAGCAGACCCCAGAAGCCGGACTTCACCGACGCCCGCTTCCAGAACATGCCGACGATGAAGACCACGAACATCGGCACGTTGAAGAAGGAGAACAGCGTCTGGAGGTAGCTCATGATGTTCGAGAACGACGAGGCCAGGAAGGCCGTGCCGATCGACGCCAGGACACCGATCACCGTGATCCCGCGGCCGAAGCGCACGTAGTAGGCGTCGTCGCGGTCCTTGACCACGTACCGCGCCCAGATGTCGGTGGTGAACACGGTGTTGAAGGACGACACGTTGGCCGCCATGCCCGCCATGAACGCGGCCAGCAGACCGGTCACCGCGATGCCGAGCACACCGTTGGGCAGCAGTTCCTGCATGAGGTACGGGATCGCGTCGTTGTACTGGAGGTCCGAGCCGCCCGTGCCGATCTTCGGGACGAGGACCGCCGCGACCAGGCCCGGGATCATCACCAGGAAGACGATGAAGATCTTCGGGTAGGCCGCGATGAGCGGGGTGCGCTTGGCCGCGGAGAGGTTCTTCGCGGACAGCGCGCGCTGCACCTCGGCGAAGTTCGTCGTCCAGTAGCCGAAGGACAGCACGAAGCCCAGACCGAGCACGATGGTCAGCCAGTTGGCGCCGAGCGGGTTGACGCTGCCGATACCGGTGCCGCCCCAGGCGGTGGTGAAGTCGTGGCCGTGGGACTTGTCGAGCGAATCCGTCAGACCGTCCCAGCCGCCGACCCGCTTCAGGCCGAGCGCGGCGATCGGGATCAGCGCCGCGAGGATCACGAAGAACTGCAGGACCTCGTTGTAGATCGCCGAGGACAGTCCGCCGAGCGTGATGTACGCGAGGACGAAGAAGCCGGCGACCACGATCGCCACCCACTGCGGCCACCCGAGCAGCGCCTCGACGACGATCGCGAGCGAGTACAGGTTGACACCGGCGATCAGGATCGCGGCGAAGGCGAACAGGATCGAACTCAGCAGGTGCGCGTACTTGTCGAAGCGCAGGAACAGGAACTCCGGCACCGAGCGGACCTTGGAGCCGTAGTAGAACGGCATCATCACCAGGCCCAGGAAGACCATCGCCGGGATGGCGCCGATCCAGTACCAGTGCACGGTGTAGACGCCGTACTGGGCGCTGTTGGCGGCCATGCCGAGGATCTCGGTGGCGCCGAGGTTGGCCGAGATGAACGCGAGGCCGGTGATCCAGGCCGGCAGCGAGCGTCCGGAGAGGAAGAAGTCGAGGCTCGTCTTGACCGACCGGCGGGCCGCGAAGCCGATGCCGAGGACGACCACGAAGTAGATGCCGAGGATCGTGTAGTCGAGTGCGTTCGTGGGGAGTCGCAGCTCGGCGGCGAGCATGCTGCCCGCTGGTGGGAGAGAGGTGGGGGACTGCATCAGAACTCGCTTCGTCGCGTGAACGTATCGGACCGGAACCTACGCCGCCGCTTCCAGGAAATGAACACTTTCGATGGTGTCCTTTGTTTGATTGTGATGTTGACGGCGCTGGTGCCTTGTGGTTTGTTATGTTCGGTTATGTTTGAAGGTTTGATCGGGTGTGGATGGGGAGTCCGACAGTGAAGAAGACCTCGACCCGGCTCGCCGACGGTCGTGAACTCATCTACTACGACGCCCGCGACGACCAGGTCCGCGACGCGGTTGACCGGCGCCCGCTCGACCCGACCGTCACCACCTCCGAGGTGCGCCGCGACCCGCTTCTCGGCGACGCGGTCGCCATCGCCTCGCACCGCCAGGGCCGCACCTACCACCCGCCGGCCGACGAGTGCCCGCTGTGCCCCTCCGCCGGCGACCGCCTCAGCGAGATCCCCGACTCCTCGTACGACGTCGTGGTCTTCGAGAACCGTTTCCCCTCGCTGGCCGGAGACGCCGGCCGCTGCGAGGTCGTCTGCTTCACCTCCGACCACGACGCGTCCTTCGCCGACCTGACGGAGCGGCAGGCGGCGCTCGTGCTGGAGGCCTGGACCGACCGCACGGCCGAACTGTCGCATCTGCCCTCCGTGGAACAGGTCTTCTGCTTCGAGAACCGCGGGGCCGAGATCGGCGTGACCCTCGGTCACCCCCACGGGCAGATCTACGGCTACCCCTTCACCACCCCCCGTACCGCCCTGATGCTGCGGTCCCTCGCGTCCCACAAGAAGGCCACCGGCGGCGAGAACCTGTTCGACAAGGTGGTCGCGGACGAACTGGCGGACGGCTCACGTGTCGTCCTGACGAGTGATCACTGGGCCGCCTTCGTGCCGTACGCCGCGCACTGGCCCTACGAGGTCCACCTCTACCCCCGCCGCCGCGTCCCCGACCTGCTCGGACTGGACGAGGAAGCACGCACAGAGTTCCCCCAGGTCTATCTGGAACTCTTGAGGCGCTTCGACCGGATCTTCGACGGACCGGACGGCGCCCACGACGGGGCGAGCGGCACCCCGACGCCGTACATCGCGGCCTGGCACCAGGCCCCGTTCGGCCCGCTCGACGGCTTCGAGGGCGTCAACCGGGACGACTTCGCGCTCCACCTCGAGCTTTTCACCATTCGCCGCACTTCCGGCAAGCTGAAGTTCCTCGCGGGTTCCGAGTCCGGCATGAGTGTGTTCATCAACGACGTGCCGCCGGAGACCGCGGCCCAGCGACTGCGAGAGGTAGCGAGTTCATGACTGGCAAGAGCGGGAAGTACCTGGTCACCGGCGGAGCCGGCTATGTGGGCAGCGTGGTCGCCCGCCACCTGGTCGAGGCGGGCCACGAGGTCACCGTCCTCGACAACCTCTCCACGGGCTTTCGCGAGGGCGTCCCCGCCGGCGCCGCCTTCATCGAGGGCGACATCCGCGACGCCGCCAAATGGCTGGACTCCGGCTACGACGCCGTCCTGCACTTCGCCGCGTTCTCCCAGGTCGGCGAGTCCGTCGTGAAGCCCGAGAAGTACTGGGACAACAACGTCGGCGGCACCATGGCCCTGCTCGCCGCGATGCGCGACGCCGGCGTGCGCAGGCTCGTCTTCTCCTCCACCGCCGCCACCTACGGCGAACCGGAGACCACCCCCATCGTGGAGTCCGCGCCGACCCGCCCCACCAACCCGTACGGCGCCTCCAAGCTCGCCGTCGACCACATGATCACCGGCGAGGCCGCCGCCCACGGCCTGGGCGCCGTCTCCCTGCGCTACTTCAACGTGGCCGGCGCCTACGGCGACAGCGGCGAGCGGCACGACCCCGAGTCGCACCTCATCCCGCTCGTCCTCCAGGTCGCCCAGGGCCGCCGCGACGCCATCTCCATCTACGGCGACGACTACCCGACCCCGGACGGCACCTGCGTCCGCGACTACATCCACGTCGCCGACCTCGCCGAGGCCCACCTCCTCGCGGTCGCCGCCGCCACCCCCGGCGAACACCTCATCTGCAACCTCGGCAACGGCAACGGCTTCTCCGTGCGCGAGGTCATCGAGACCGTGCGCCAGGTCACCGGACACCCGATCCCCGAGGTCGTGGCACCGCGCCGGGGCGGCGACCCCGCCGTCCTCGTCGCCTCGGCCGACGCCGCCCGGGAGCGGCTCGGCTGGAACCCGTCCCGCGCGGACCTCGCGGGCATCGTCGCGGACGCGTGGGCGTTCGCACAGAACGCAGCGAAGGGCCAGGGATAGCAGGTGGAGCAGGTGGGGGTACGTGAGGGCTTCGAGGAGCTGTACGGTGCCGCGCCCGACGGCGTCTGGGCGGCACCGGGCCGGGTCAACCTGATCGGCGAGTACACGGACTTCAACGAGGGGTTCGTGATGCCGCTCGCGCTGCCGCACACCGCGGTCGCCGCGGTCTCCCGCCGCTCCGACGGGGTGTTGCGGCTCAACTCGGCGGACATCGACGGACCCGTCGTCGAACTGCGCGTGGACGAACTCGTGCCGCGCTCCGACACCGGCTGGGCCGCCTACCCGGCCGGCGTCGTCTGGGCGCTGCGCGAGGCCGGCCACCCTGTCGGCGGCGCGGACATCCACCTCGCCTCCACCGTCCCCACCGGCGCCGGCCTGTCCTCCTCCGCCGCCCTCGAAGTCGTCACCGCCGTCGCCCTCGACGAGCTGTACGGCCTCGGCCTCGGCCGCCCCGCACTGGCCCGGATCGCCCAGCGCGCCGAGAACGACTTCGTCGGCGTGCCGTGCGGCGTCATGGACCAGACCGCGTCCGCCTGCTGCACCGAGGGCCACGCCCTGCACCTCGACTGCCGGGACCTGTCGATCCGCCAGGTCCCCTTCGACCTCGCCTCCCAGGGCCTCGAACTCCTCGTCGTGGACACCCGCGTCAAGCATGCGCTGGGGGACGGGGCGTACGCCGAGCGGCGGGCCGGCTGCGAGGAGGGAGCGCGTCAACTGGGCGTCTCCCACCTGCGGGACATCCCCTACGAGGGGCTGGACGCGGCGCTGGCGCGGCTGTCCGACGAGCGGGTGCGGCGCTATGTCCGGCACGTGGTGTCCGACGACCACCGGGTGGAGCGGGTCATCACGCTGCTCGACGCCGGGGACGTGCGGGGGATCGGGCCCGTCCTGACGGACGGTCACGCCTCGCTGCGGGACGATCTGCGGATTTCCTGTCCCGAGCTGGATCTCGCCGTTTCCGCGGCCGATTCCGCGGGGGCGTTGGGGGCGCGGATGACGGGTGGCGGGTTCGGGGGGTCCGCGATCGTGCTGCTGGAGTCCGCTGACGTGGACTCCGTCAGCAAGGCTGTCGCCGAGGCGTTTCTGGCCGCCGGCTTCACCAGTCCGCGGATTTTCCCCGCCGTTCCCTCCGCCGGGGCCCGGCGGGTCGGCTGAACCCCGGGGGTTTTCGCCCCCTCCGCCCCGGCCCGTCCCGTCCCGTCCCGTGCTCAGGGGGGGGCTTCGCCCCCCCGACCCCCCCCGCTCCTCAAACGCCGGAGGGGCTGAAAGTGCCCCCGGAGGGGCTGAAAGTGGCCCCCGGCGGTTCACCAGTGCTTCGTCAACGTGTACTCCGTGATGCCCGGGGGGTAGTCGGGGATCGTGGCCACCACCTCGTAGCCGTGTCTGCGGTAGAAGCCGGGGGCCTGGAAGTCCCAGGTCTCCAGGCGGGCCGCGGCGCAGCCGCGGGCGGTGGCCGCGTGTTCGGCCTCGGCGAGGAGACGGCTGCCGAGACCCGCGCCGCGGTGCCGGCCGTCCACCCACAGGTAGGTGACGTGCAGCCAGGTCGTCCAGGTGTGCCCCACCAGCCCCCCGGCCAGAGCCCCCGCCTCGTCCAGGGCCCAGAGCTGGAGCGGACGTTCGCGCTCACCCGGTGTTCCGCGCAGGGCGCGCAGCACCGGGGAGGCGGCCGTGTTCGTCTCCAGCAGTCGCCGACGGAGCAGATCCCGGCGGTCTCTGTCGTCTCCTGTCTCGATACGAAACATACGGCTCACCATAAACGCGCTGGCCAACCAGTTCTGCGAATCGCCTTCCGCCGCCCGCCCCCGCCCGTACTCTGATGAGCAGTGCCGGTGGGGGCCGGTGCTGATCAGGGGGCGAGACAGTCGGGTACGACGCCCGAAGTGGGGGTAGCACTTCCAGCACGGCGGCGGCCGTGCGGCCGCGGCACCCCGCTTCCGGGTCGCAAACTGGCTCGGGATCACTTCGGGCGCCGTACCCGTACCGACCGTCCCCCGACAGTGGGGGTTTCAGTGGTTCGCATCCGAGTACTGGTCGTCGACGACCACCGCATCTTCGCCGAGTCGCTCGCCGCGGCTCTGGCGGCCGAGCCCGATGTCGACGTGTCCGCGGCGGGCAGCGGACCCGCCGCACTGCGCTGTCTGGAACGCGCGGCGGCGGAAGGCCGCCGCTTCGACGTGCTGCTCGTCGACGCCGACCTCGGCGGGAACGTGCCCGGCACCCGCCCGGCGGTCCCCGTCCAGGAGAGCAACGAGGACGGCCTGGTCGACGGCATCTCGCTGGTCGCCGGGGTGCGTTCGGGCCAGCCCGGCGTACGGACCGTCGTACTGGCGGAGAAGGACGACCCGCGCCGGGCCGCGCTCGCCCTCCAGGCCGGCGCCTCCGGCTGGGTCGCCAAGGACTGTTCGCTCTCCCGGCTGCTCACCGTCATACGAGGTGTCCTGCGCGACGAGACGCATCTGCCGCCCGCCCTGCTCACCGGGGTGCTGCGCGAGCTGACCGCCGCCCGCAAGCACCGCACCGAGAGCGAGCGGCTGGTCGAGTCGCTGACGCCCCGGGAGCGCGAGGTGCTGCGCTGCATGGTCGCCGGACTCGGCCGCAAGGCCGTGGCCGAACGGCTGTTCCTCTCCCCGCACACCGTCCGCACCCACATGCAGAACGTGCTCGGCAAGCTCGGCGTGCACTCCACCCTCGCCGCCGTGGCCCTCGCCCGGCGCGCCGGGGTCGGACCCGTCGACCTAACCGGGGATGTTGTCGAACGGGGCGGTCAACTGGCGTAGCAGCCCGGCCAGCTCACCGCGCTGGCCCCGGCTCAGCTCCGCGAGGATCGCCCGCTCCTGTTCGAGCAGACCCGCCAGCGCCTGGTCGGCGCGGTCACGGCCCTCCTCGGTGAGCCGGACGAGCACACCCCTGCGGTCGCTCGGGTCGGGCAGCCGCTCCACCAGACCCTTCTTCGTCAGCCGGTCGATGCGGTTGGTCATCGTGCCCGAGGTGACGAGCGTCTGGGTGAGCAACTGCCCCGGAGAGAGCTGATACGGGGAGCCCGCGCGCCGCAGCGCCGTCAGGACGTCGAACTCCCAGGGCTCCAGGCTGTGCTCGGAGAACGCCAGCCGGCGCGCGCGGTCCAGATGCCGGGCGAGCCTGCTCACCCGGCTCAGTACCTCCAGCGGTTCCACGTCGAGGTCCGGGCGCTCCCGGCGCCACGCAGCGACCAGCCGATCGACCTCGTCCTCCATGACGATCAGTGTAGTGGTTGTGTCGACATGAAGTCTCTTGATGTGCAGCTTCTTGATATCAAGTCTCTTGACGTCGAGAGAGATCGTGGGTGAGGGTGGAGAGCGAGAACGCTCCGCTCGGCGGGCCGCGCCCACTGCGCCCGTCCCACGACCCCACGACCAACTGCGGCCGTAGCGCGACCACTGCGGCCGTCCCACGACCTCCGCGCCCGTCCCGCGCCCGCCCTCGACCCCGACCGCCGCCCGACCCCGACCCCGACCTCGCGAGGAGAACCGCCATGGCAGCCGCCCCCACCTGGGACCCCGACCAGTACCTGCGTCACGCCGGACACCGGGCCCGCCCCTTCGCCGACCTGCTCGCCCGCGTCCCCGCCCTCCCCACGGAACCCGCCCGCATCGCCGACCTCGGCTGCGGCCCCGGCAACGTCACCGTCCAGCTCGCCGACCGCTGGCCCACCGCCCACATCACCGGCTACGACAACTCCGCCGCGATGCTCGCCAAGACCGGCGAGTACGCCGGCGCCACCCCCGGCGGCGGACGCCTCGACTTCGCCCACGCCGACCTCACCGACTGGGCCCCCACCGAGACCTACGACCTCATCGCCTCCAACGCCGCCCTCCAGTGGGTGCCCGGACACCTGGAGGCACTCCCCGGCTGGCTCGACGCCCTCACACCCGGCGGCACCCTCGCCGTCCAGATGCCCGACAACACCGACGCGCCCCTGCACGCCCTCATGCGCGACCTCGCCGGCTCCGCGGCCTGGAAAACCCGCCTGGACGGCGCGCTGCGCGCCACCGACTCCGTCCACGACCCGCTCGTCTACCTCGACCGCCTCGCCGCCCTCGGCTGCGCCACCGACGTCTGGCAGACCACCTACCTGCAACTGCTCACCGGACCCGACGCCGTCCTCGACTGGGCCAAGGGCACCGGACTGCGGCCCGTGCTCACCGCCCTCGCCGACGACCCCGAGGCCCGCGACGGCTTCCTCACCGCCTACCGCGACCTGCTCCGCGACGCCTACCCCGAGCAGCCCTACGGCACCGTCCTGCCGTTCCGCCGGCTCTTCGTCGTCGCCCGCAAGGAGGGCTGATGCTCACCGCCCTCGACCACGTCCAGCTCGCCGCCCCGCCCGGCTCCGAGGACCTGCTGCGCGCCTACTACGTCCACGCCCTCGGCATGACCGAGACACCGAAGCCCGCCGCCCTCGCCGGGCGCGGCGGCTGCTGGTTCCGGGCCGGGAGCGTCCGGCTCCACCTGGGCGTCGAGCCCGGATTCCGGCCCGCCCGCAAGGCCCACCCCGGGCTGCGGGTCACCGGCATCGACGCCTACGCCGCCCGGATCGCCGCCACCGGCGCCCCCGTCACCTGGGACGACGCCCTGCCCGGCCACCGGCGCTTCTACTCCGCGGACCCCGTCGGCAACCGCCTCGAATTCCTCGAACCCCACCCCGAAGCCGCCACAGGCATCGGCACCTAGGACTTCCGGTGCCCGATCAGCCGCGGCTTCGGCTCCAGCCCGTCCAGACCGTGCCAGGCCAGGTTCACCAGATGCGCCGCCACCTCCGCCTTACGGGGCTTGCGCACGTCCAGCCACCACTGGCCGGTCAGCGCGACCATCCCCACCAGCGCCTGCGCGTACAGCGGAGCCAGCTTCGAGTCGAAACCGCGGCTCTTGAACTCACGGCCCAGGATGTCCTCCACCTGGGTGGCGATGTCCGAGATCAGCGACGCGAACGAACCCGTCGACTGCGGGATCGGCGAATCACGCACCAGGATGCGGAAACCGTCCGTGTACTCCTCGATGTAGTCCAGCAGAGCGAAAGCCGCCTGCTCGCACAGCTCCCGCGGATGCCCCGCCGTCAGCGAACCCGTCACCATGTCCAGCAGCCGGCGCATCTCCCGGTCCACCACCACCGCGTACAGCCCCTCCTTGCCGCCGAAGTGCTCGTACACCACCGGCTTGGACACCCCGGCCTTCGCCGCGATCTCCTCCACCGACGTGCCCTCGAACCCCTTCGCCGCGAACAGGGTGCGGCCGATCTCCAGCAACTGCTGACGACGCTCCGCGCCGGTCATGCGGGTGCGGCGCGCGCGCCGCGGCTTCTCACTGCTGCCTGAGGTGCTGCTGGAGTCGGTCGCCACGCCGTCAATCATGCCGCTTCGGCGGATTCCGTCTCGCGCCGGGAGCCGCTCCCGTCGGGGTTCCGGCGCGAATCGATACGCGAGCGTGACGGCCACCGCACGTCATACGCCCAGCCCAGCTGCTCACACCAGCGGATGATCCGCGCCGACGAGTCGATCTGACCCCGGTCCACCCCGTGCCGCGCCGACGTCGGGTCCGCGTGATGCAGGTTGTGCCACGACTCGCCGCACGACAGCACCGCCAGCCACCACACGTTGCCCGAACGGTCCCGCGACTTGAACGGCCGCTTGCCCACCGCGTGACAGATCGAGTTGATCGACCACGTCACATGGTGCAGCAGCGCCACCCGCACCAGCGACCCCCAGAAGAACCCGGTGAACGCGCCCCACCAGGACATCGTCACCAGACCGCCGATCAGCGCCGGCAGCCCCAGCGACAGCAGCGTCCACAAGATGAACTGACGCGAGATCGCCCGGATCACCGGGTCCTTCACCAGATCCGGCGCGTACTTCTCCTGCGGCGTCCGCTCCTCGTCGAACATCCAGCCGATATGCGCCCACCACAGGCCCTTCAGCAGCGCCGGCACCGTCTCGCCGTACTTCCACGGCGAATGCGGGTCACCCTCCGCGTCGGAGAACTTGTGGTGCTTGCGGTGGTCGGCCACCCAGCGCACCAGCGGCCCCTCGACCGCCATCGACCCCGCGACCGCGATCGCGATCCGCAACGGCCGCTTCGCCTTGAAGGAGCCATGCGTGAAATAGCGGTGATAGCCGATCGTGACGCCGTGGCATCCCAGGTAGTAGAAGAAGACCAGCAGGCCGAGATCCAGCCAGCTCACCCCCCATCCCCACGCCAGCGGCACCGCCGCCAGCAGCGCCAGGAACGGAACGGCGATGAAGAGGAGAAGCGTGGTCTGTTCGAGCGACCCCTTCTTCTCACCGCCCAGCGTGGCGGCGGGAAGAAGAGCGCCGTCGTCGCCCGCCTGCGGAGCGTCGTCGATCACATCGGAACTCGTGGTCATGGGCGTCCCCTGTGGGGTTCGAAGGTGAGGAAGGTCGGGGAAGAGTGTCCGCGTACGGTCCCCAAGGTCCACCCGTCGCACGACGGGAGACCCTACGGCTCCGTAACCTACGGCGTCGTAAGTATGTCAGCGAGCAGCCCGGCGGCAAGAGCCCGACAGCCTGCGCGTCCGCGAGGACACCTATCCTTGGAGTCGGTCGGACAGCGCGGTCCGTTCTGATTCCACCCCGGATGCCTCCACCCTGAGCGGCACCCGCCGCGCGGTCGAACACCCGGGTTCCCTCCCAGCCGAGCTTCAGACGAGATTCCCCACTCTTCAGACGAGCTTCAACACTGCAAGGAGCCGCACCTGTGAGCAGTGCCGACGACCAGACCACGACGACCAGCAGCGAGCTGCGCGCCGACATCCGCCGCCTGGGCGACCTGCTCGGTGAGACCCTCGTACGGCAGGAGGGCCCCGAGCTGCTGGAACTGGTCGAGAAGGTCCGCCGCCTGACCCGCGAGGACGGCGAAGCCGCCGCCGAGCTGCTGCGCGGAACCGAACTGGAGACCGCCGCCAAGCTGGTCCGCGCGTTCTCGACCTACTTCCACCTCGCCAACGTCACCGAACAGGTCCACCGAGGCCGCGAACTGCGCGCCCGGCGCGCCGCCGACGGCAGCCTCCTCGCCCGCACCGCGGACCGCCTCAAGGACGCCGACCCCGAACACCTGCGCCAGACGGTCAAGAACCTCAACGTCCGCCCCGTCTTCACCGCACACCCCACCGAAGCCGCCCGCCGCTCCGTCCTCAACAAGCTCCGCCGTATCGCGACCCTCCTGGAGACCCCGGTCATCGAGGCCGACCGCCGCCGCTACGACACCCGCCTCGCCGAGAACATCGACCTCGTCTGGCAGACCGACGAACTCCGCGTCGTGCGCCCCGAACCCGCCGACGAGGCCCGCAACGCCATCTACTACCTCGACGAACTCCACGCCGGCGCCGTCGGCGACGTCCTGGAGGACCTCACCGCCGAACTCGCCCGCGTCGGCGTCACCCTCCCCGACGACACCCGCCCCCTCACCTTCGGCACCTGGATCGGCGGCGACCGCGACGGCAACCCCAACGTCACCCCCGAGGTCACCTGGGACGTCCTGATCCTCCAGCACGAACACGGCATCAACGACGCCCTCGAACTCATCGACGAACTCCGCGGCTTCCTCTCCAACTCCATCCGCTACACCGGCGCCACCGAGGACCTCCTCGAATCCCTCCAGACCGACCTGGAGCGCCTCCCCGAGATCAGCCCCCGCTACAAGCGCCTCAACGCCGAAGAGCCCTACCGGCTCAAGGCCACCTGCATCCGCCAGAAGCTGGAGAACACCAAGCTCCGCCTCGCCAAGGGCACCCCCCACGAGGACGGCCGCGACTACCTCGGCACCGCCGAACTCCTCCGCGACCTCACCCTCATCCAGACCTCCCTGCGCGAACACCGCGGCGCCCTCTTCGCCGACGGCCGGATGAACCGCACCATCCGCACCCTCGCCGCCTTCGGCCTCCAGCTCGCCACCATGGACGTCCGCGAACACGCCGACGCCCACCACCACGCCCTCGGCCAGCTCTTCGACCGGCTCGGCGAGGAATCCTGGCGCTACGCCGACATGCCCCGCGACTACCGCGCCAAGCTCCTCGCCAAGGAACTCCGCTCCCGGCGCCCCCTCGCCCCCACCCCGGCCCCCCTCGACGCCGCCGGACACAAGACCCTCGGCGTCTTCGAGACCGTCAAGAAGGCCCTCACCATCTTCGGGCCCGAGGTCATCGAGTCCTACATCATCTCCATGTGCCAGGGCGCCGACGACGTCTTCGCCGCCGCCGTCCTCGCCCGCGAGGCCGGACTCCTCGACCTGCACGCCGGCTGGGCCAAGATCGGCATCGTCCCCCTCCTGGAGACCACCGACGAACTCAAGGCCGCCGACACCATCCTGGAGGACATGCTCTCCGACCCCTCCTACCGCCGCCTCGTCGCGCTGCGCGGAGACGTCCAGGAAGTCATGCTCGGCTACTCCGACTCCTCCAAGTTCGGCGGCATCACCACCTCCCAGTGGGAGATCCACCGCGCCCAGCGCCGGCTGCGCGACGTCGCCCACCGCTACGGCGTACGCCTGCGCCTCTTCCACGGCCGCGGCGGCACCGTCGGCCGCGGCGGCGGCCCCTCCCACGACGCGATCCTCGCCCAGCCCTGGGGCACCCTCGAAGGTGAGATCAAGGTCACCGAACAGGGCGAGGTCATCTCCGACAAGTACCTCGTCCCCTCCCTCGCCCGCGAGAACCTCGAACTGACCGTCGCCGCCACCCTGCAGGCCTCCGCCCTGCACACCGCGCCCCGCCAGTCCGACGAGGCCCTCGCCCGCTGGGACGCCGCCATGGACGTCGTCTCCGACGCCGCCCACTCCGCCTACCGGCGCCTGGTCGAGGACCCCGACCTGCCCACCTACTTCCTCGCCTCCACCCCCGTCGACCAGCTCGCCGACCTGCACCTGGGCTCACGGCCCTCCCGCCGCCCCGGCTCCGGCGTCTCCCTCGACGGACTGCGCGCCATCCCCTGGGTCTTCGGCTGGACCCAGTCCCGGCAGATCGTCCCCGGCTGGTTCGGCGTCGGCTCCGGCCTCAAGGCCCTGCGCGAAGCCGGCCTCGACACCGTGCTCGACGAGATGCACGAGCAGTGGCACTTCTTCCGCAACTTCCTGTCCAACGTCGAGATGACCCTCGCCAAGACCGACCTGCGGATCGCCGGCCACTACGTCGACACCCTCGTCCCCGACGAGCTGAAGCACATCTTCGACACCATCCGCGCCGAACACGAACTCACCGTCCGCGAGGTGCTGCGCATCACCGGCGGGGAGAAGCTGCTCGACACCCACCCCGTTCTCCAGCAGACCTTCGCCATCCGCGACGCCTACCTGGACCCGATCTCCTACCTCCAGGTCGCCCTCCTCAAGCGCCAGCGCGAAGAGGCCGCCGCCGGCCAGGAACCCGACCCGCTGCTCTCCCGGGCCCTCCTGCTGACCGTCAACGGCGTCGCGGCCGGCCTGCGCAACACCGGCTGAGCCGTCCGGTCCGTCCGGCCCTTGCGCCGGGCCGCGCGGCCCGGCGCGACACCAAGGCGCCCTCCCCATCCGTACCGCCGGACGGGGAGGGCGCCTTCGTGCGAGCCAGGGAAGCATGAGCCAGGGAAGCAGGTGAACCGACGTGTGAGACCAGGCAAACGCGCCGGGCGGCTACAGCGCCAGGAACGTGGCCGTCAGCAAGGCCAGCCCCGCACCCGCCAGCACCCACGCCGGCCGCGTCAGCCGCAGCCCGCCCGCCACCACCACCGACGCCAGCAACAACGCACCCGCCAGCGGCGACCACGCGTACAGCAGCCCGGCCGGACCACTGCGGACCACCTCGTCGCTGTGCGGCTTCACCGTCACCGTGTACGTACCGCCCCTGCGCACCGCCGGCTCCTGGCCGATCCGCACCCGCTCCCGCGCCCGGTAACCCGGCGACGTCGGCGTGAACGGCCCCCAGCACGCCCCCTCCGAACACCCCGTCACCAGCAGCGTCCCCCGCTCCCGGCCCTTGCCCAGCATCACGTGCTGCGCCGTGCCCCAGGAGGCCCAGACGCCCGCGACCAGGATGAGCAGCACGACCGCGCCCATCGCCGCGAGCCGCCCGAACCGCAGCGCCGCGTACGCACTCTGACGGGAGGTGACAGCAGGCATGGCCGGGATCATTGGCCATGGCTGAGCGCTCGGTCAACTCCGGCGGGGACAAGTCGGCAGTTGTACCCGTACGTCGACCGCCCCAACCCCGCCGCCGGAAGGAGACCGCCCGCCGGAAGGGGACCGCCCGCCGCAGGAGCCGCACACGCCGGAGGAGCGACAGGCGCCGGAGAAGCCGCACGCGCCGGAGAAGTCGCACACGCCTCAGGAGCCCGCACACGCCTCAGGAGTTGTACGTGCTCTGCGCCCGCTCCAGACCCTCGATCACCAGAGCCTCCACCGCGTCCGCCGCACGGTCCACGAAATAGTCCAGCTCCTTGCGCTCCGCCGACCCGAAGTCCTTCAGCACGAAATCCGCCACCTGCATCCGGCCCGGCGGACGCCCGATCCCGAACCGCACCCGGTGATAGTCCGGACCCATCGCCTTCGTCATCGACTTCAGACCGTTGTGCCCGTTGTCGCCCCCGCCCAGCTTCAGCCGCAGCACCCCGTAGTCGATGTCCAGCTCGTCATGGACCGCCACGATGTTCCCCGTCGGCACCTTGTAGAAGTCCCGCAACGCCGTCACCGGACCACCCGACAGATTCATGTACGACATCGGCTTGGCCAGGATCACCCGGCGGTTCGCCGGACCCGGCGGCCCGATCCGCCCCTCGATCACCTGCGCCTGCGCCTTGCCGGCCCGCTTGAACTTCCCCCCGATCCGCCCCGCCAGCAGATCGGCCACCATGAACCCCACGTTGTGCCGGTTCATGGCGTACTCCGGGCCCGGATTACCCAGCCCCACGATCAGCCAGGGCGCGCTGGCGTCGGTCGTCACGTCCGATACTCCCTGTGTCCTCGATACGCGTGCGTCCTCGCCACGCGTGCGTCCCTTGATACGCGACAGCCGCCGCCCCGGACAGGAGCGGCGGCTGGCACTGCCGAAGATACCGGCGAGGATCAGGCCTCGGCGGAGGCGTCCTCCGCGGCGGCGGCCTCGTCCTCGGACGCCGGCTCCTCGGCCTGCGCGGCGAGCACCTGGAGGACGACCGCGTCCTCGTCGATGGCCAGCGTGGTGCCCTTGGGGAGCGTGATGTCCTTGGCGTGGATGGAGGCACCGGCCTCCAGGCCCTCGATGGAGACCGTGACCGACTCCGGGATGTGCGTGGCCTCGGCCTCGACGGTCAGCGTGTTCAGGACGTGCTCCAGCAGGAAGCTGCCCGGGGCCAGCTCACCCTCGGTCTGCACGAACACCTCGACGGTGACCTTCTCGCCGCGCTTCACGAGCAGCAGGTCGACGTGCTCGAGGAAGCCCTTGATGGCGTCACGCTGGACGGCCTTCGGGATCGCCAGCTCGGTCTTGCCCTCGATGTCCAGCGTCAGCAGGACGTTCGGGGTACGCAGGGCGAGCAGCAGCTCGTGGCCCGGCAGCGTGATGTGGACCGGCTCGGTGCCGTGACCGTAGACGACCGCGGGAACCTTGCCGGCACGGCGGATACGACGGGCGGCACCCTTGCCGAACTCGGCACGGGTCTCGGCGGCGAGCTTGACGTCAGACATGATCACTCCTCGTAGAACTGGGAAACCTGGCGGAAAAGGTCACCCGGCCAAACATCGGCCTGCTACGAAGAGCGCGTCGATAACGGACCGCCGTACCCGCCTGGAACAGCGGAACGGCCTCCCTCGCCGAGCAACTGTGACAGCTTACGGGGCGGGGAGGCCGTACAAGAAATCGATCTACAGGACCGGACCCATCAGGACCGGACCCATCAGGACCGGATCGCAGGACACAGAGGCAGCCTCGGCCTACTGCTCCTCGAACAGGCTCGTCACCGAACCGTCCTCGAAGACCTCGCGCACCGCGTTCGCGATCGTCGGCGCGATCGACAGCACCGTGATCTTGTCCAGCTCCAGCTCACCCGGCGTCGGCAGCGTGTCCGTGAACACGAACTCGCTCACCTTCGAGTTCTTCAGCCGGTCCGCCGCCGGACCCGACAGCACACCGTGCGTCGCCGTCACGATCACGTCCTCCGCGCCATGCGCGAACAACGCGTCCGCCGCCGCGCAGATCGTGCCACCCGTGTCGATCATGTCGTCGACCAGGACACACACCCGGCCCTTCACATCACCGACCACCTCGTGCACGGTGACCTGGTTCGCCACATCCTTGTCACGGCGCTTGTGCACGATCGCCAGCGGCGCGTCCAGCCGGTCGCACCAGCGGTCCGCGACCCGCACCCGGCCCGCGTCCGGCGAGACCACCGTCAGCTTCGACCGGTCGACCTTCGCACCCACGTAGTCCGCCAGGATCGGCAGCGCGAACAGATGATCCACCGGACCGTCGAAGAAGCCCTGGATCTGGTCCGTGTGCAGATCCACCGTGAGAATCCGGTCCGCGCCCGCCGTCTTCATCAGGTCCGCGATCAGCCGCGCCGAGATCGGTTCACGCCCACGGTGCTTCTTGTCCTGCCGCGCGTAACCGTAGAACGGCACGATCACCGTGATGCTCCGGGCGGACGCCCGCTTCAGAGCGTCGATCATGATCAACTGCTCCATGATCCACTTGTTGATCGGAGCCGTGTGGCTCTGCATCAGGAAGCAGTCCGCACCACGCGCCGACTCCTGATAACGGATGTAGATCTCGCCGTTCGCGAAGTCGAAGGCCTTCGTCGGGACAACCCCGACACCCAGCTTGTGGGCGACCTCCTCGGCAAGCTCGGGGTGGGCGCGGCCGGAGAAGAACATCATCTTCTTCTCGCCGGTCGTCTTGATCCCGGTCACAGCACTGTCTCCTCAGAGGTCTACTCAGCGGGCGCGAGAGGCCGGCTCAACTGGGTTGCGAGAGGCCGTCTCCGCAGGGTGTGCACCTATCACGGTACGCCGTCCCGGACGCACCGCTTTCCGGTCAGTCTTCGCCCCCGGCCTCCCGGGCGGCCGTCTCCGCGGCCTTCGCCGCCGCACTCCCGGGACGCTTACGCGCCACCCAACCCTCGATATTCCTTTGCTGGCCACGGGCCACGGCCAGCGAACCGGCCGGCACATCCTTCGTGATCACCGAACCCGCCGCCGTGTAAGCACCGTCCCCGACCGTGACAGGCGCCACAAACATGTTGTCCGAACCCGTCCGGCAATGCGACCCGATCGTCGTGTGGTGCTTGTCCTGACCGTCATAGTTCACGAACACACTCGCCGCACCGATGTTCGAGTACTCGCCGATCGTCGCGTCCCCCACATACGACAGATGCGGAACCTTCGTCCCCTCACCGATCGACGCGTTCTTCGTCTCCACATACGTGCCGACCTTCGCCCTCAGGCCAAGCCGCGTCCCCGGCCGCAGATACGCGAACGGACCCACCGACGCCTCCGGACCCACCTCGGCACCGTCCGCCACCGTGTTGTCCACCCGCGCCCCGGCACCCACCCGGGTGTCCCTCAGCCGGCAGTTCGGGCCCACCTCGGCGCCCTCACCCACATGCGTCGCACCCTGCAACTGCGTCCCCGGATGCACGACCGCGTCCTGCTCGAACGTCACCGTCACATCCACCCACGTCGACGCCGGGTCCACCACACTCACCCCGGCCAGCATCGCCGCCGTCAGCAACCGGTCGTTCAGAATGCGACGCGCCTCGGCCAGCTGCACCCGGTTGTTGATCCCGGCGATCTCCCGGTGATCACCCGCCACCGCCGCACCCACCCGGTGCCCGGCCTCCCGCAGAATCCCCAGCACATCCGTCAGGTACTCCTCACCCTGACTGTTGTCCGTCCGCACCTTCCCCAGCGCGTCCGCGAGAAGCCGCCCGTCGAACGCGAACACCCCCGAGTTGATCTCCCGGATCGCCCGCTGCGAGTCACTCGCGTCCTTGTGCTCCACGATCGCCGTCACCGCGCCGCTCGCGCTCTCCCGCACGATCCGGCCGTAACCGGTGGCGTCGGGCACCTCGGCGGTCAGCACCGTCACCGCGTTGCCGTCCGCCGCGTGCGTCGACGCCAGCGTGCGCAGGGTGTCCCCGGTCAGCAGCGGGGTGTCGCCACAGACCACGACGACCGTGCCGTCCACGGCACCGCCCAGCTCCTCCAGGCCCATCCGCACGGCGTGCCCCGTGCCGTTCTGCTCGGCCTGCACCGCGGTGCGCACCGCCGGGTCGATCCCGGCGAGGTGGGCGACGACCTGCTCACGGGCGTGCCCCACGACGACGACCAGGTTCTCGGGCTCCAACTCGCGTGCCGCGGCGAGCACATGACCGACCAGGGAACGGCCACAGATGTCGTGCAGGACCTTGGGTGTGGCCGATTTCATACGGGTGCCCTCACCCGCTGCGAGAACGACGACGGCTGCCGGGCGATTGGCGCTCACGGGTATGCCCTTCGGCTTCGGATGGCTGGGGTGTGGACATCCGCAGGATACCGGGGCGTATCAGGAGGGATACGAGAGCGGGCCCTGACGGTGGTGTCAGGGCCCGCACCTTGCAGCTCCCGGGGAAGGAATCGAACCCTCATTCAAGAGACCAAAACTCTTTGTCCTACCATTAGACGACCCGGGATGGTTCGTCCGCTATGTCCGATTCAGTGAGTCGGCTTCGCGTGCGGACAACACTATGCCGTACCACCAGCCTTCGATGCGACGGTACAGGTCGGCGCTCCCCAGGACCCGGATCGCGAGACAACCCCGGTAGCCCTGCCCGAGGTTCTTCCGGTTGGTCTTCGGGTTGTGCCGTTTGAGGTAGGTCTTGCCGAGCGCCGTGGTGTCGACGCCCACGAGTTCCGCCCAGAAGCGTTCGGCGCCCTCGACGTCTCCCGACTCGTGGATGTGCACGTGGAGCCGCAGCCGGTCGGTGGTCACACCCAGCAGGCGCAGCCAGGCGAGGTAGACCTCGATCATGCGGGGATCGCTGTTGATGAAGGTGACCCGCTCCTGGGTGAGATGCGGCTTGGCCTTCGAGCCCTCGGCCCAGTAGAGGCCGACGCCGAGCAGGAACAGCTCGCGGTCGGTCAGGGCGCCGATCTCGGCCGCGGCTGCCTCCTTGGTGCGCCGGCGCTCCTCGTCGCGCATCCGCATCGTGACTTCCCAGCCGCGCTTGGCGATGGCCGAGGCTTCCTCGCGGGTGCGTTTTTTCCGCTCGGGGGCCGGCAGATCGCGGACCCAGAGGGAGATGGAGCTTTTCGAGCAGCCCAGTTCGAGTTGGATGCGGTCGTAGGTCCAGCCCTGGAGGCGTAGCTCGCGGGCGCGGGCGCGGAGTTCGTCCTTGGCGCGGGGGCGCTTGGTCCAGTCGGGAGGCGGTTCGCCTTCGAGGAGGCGGTTGAGGACGTCGTTGTTGTGGACCTGGATGCGGTCGCGGATCTGGCGTCGGCTGAGTCCTGCCCGCCGTAGGGCGACCGCCTGTTCCCGGAGTGCCTCGAAATCGGCGTACTTGCCTTGTGAATGTGCCATAGGCATATCGTCCGGGCGGAATCGGGGGTTCCGGGGGTGAAGGGGGAGTCAGTCAACAGTTCGAGGGAAACGTGCTGAATTCGCTTCTGTTCGAGGGGGTGGGTGGTGTAGGCCAGGAGGTGAAACTCACCGGAAAAGGGGCGGGGGCCGCCCGTAGGCTGGAGTCATGACCACGACGGGGGAAGAGCACACCGCGGCCGGGACCGGCCCGTGGTGGTGGGTCAGGTGGCGCGGTGCCGTGCTGGACGTGGGGCTCGCGCTGGCGTCCGCGGCCGAGTGCGGCGCCGAGGGGTTCAGGTTCGCGCACGACGCGGGACTGCCGGTTCCGGTGGGTGTCGTCTTCGGGGTGATCGCCGGGTCGGTGCTGCTGGTGCGGCGGAAGTGGCCGATCGCGGTGGTGCTGGTGTCCATCGCGATCACGCCGGCGCAGATGGGGTTCCTGATGGGCCTCGTCGGGCTGTACACGCTGGCCGCGTCCGAGCTGCCGCGGCGGATCACGGCGGCGCTGGCGGCGATGTCCTTCGCCGGGATGCTGATCGTGACGTTCGTGCGGACGCATCAGGGGGTGATGCGCGGTGACGTGACGATGGGGAACTGGTTCGTCCCGTTCGCGTCCATCACGACGGCGATCGGCATGACCGCGCCGCCGGTGCTGCTGGGCCTCTACATCAGGGCGCGGCGCCGGCTGATGGAGAGTCTGCGGGAGCGGGCGGATTCGCTGGAGCGGGAGTTGCAGTTGCTCGCGGAGCGGGCGGAGGAGCGGGCGGAGTGGGCCCGTAACGAGGAGCGGACGCGGATCGCGCGGGAGATGCATGACGTGGTCGCGCACCGGGTGTCGTTGATGGTGGTGCACGCGGCGGCGTTGCAGGCGGTGGCGCGGAAGGATCCCGAGAAGGCGGTGCGGAACGCGGCGCTGGTGGGGGACATGGGGCGGCAGGCGCTGACGGAGTTGCGGGAGATGCTGGGGGTTCTGCGGTCGGGGGACGGGCCGGGGGCGCGGGGGGCGGCGGAGTCGGTGCCGTTGGCGGCGGTGGGGGCCGCGGCGGCGGTGGCCGCTTCGCGGGCGGTGGACGATTCGGGGGAGGGGCCGTCGCTGGCGGAGCTGGACGAGTTGATCGGGCAGTCGGCGGCGGCGGGGATGGTGGTGGCGCTGTCGGTCGAGGGGGATGTGCGGGAGTACGGGCGTGAGGTCGAGCAGACGGCCTATCGGGTGGTGCAGGAGGCGTTGACGAACGTCCACAAGCACGCGGCGGGGGCGAAGACGTATGTGCGGCTCGCGCATCGGGTGGCGGAGATCGCGATGCAGGTGGAGAACGAGTGTCCGCCGGAGGCGGGTGCGGGGTCGTCCGTGGGGCTGCCCAGTGGGGGGAACGGGTTGCTGGGGATGAAGGAGCGGGTGGCGGCGCTGGGGGGTGTCTTCGTGTCGGGGCCGACGGACGCGGGGGGATTCCGGGTGTCGGCGGTCATCCCGGCGTAGTCCTCGGCGTAGTCCTCGGTGTGGGTTGCGGGTGGGGGCGGGAAAAGTCCGGCCCCCCGGTGTTCGAGGAGCGGGGGTCCGGGGGCGGGGCCCCGGGGGTGGGACGGGTAGGGGCGGAGGGGGCGAGAGACGCTGGGGGCTACGGCGTCGTCAGCCGGGTGGCTGGGGGCTACGGCGTCGTCAGCCGGGTGGCTGGGGGCTACGGCGTCGTCAGGCGGGTGGGGGGTGTGCCGGTGAGGAGGGTGGTGAGGGCCGCGTCGATGTGCGGGCCGAGGTACCAGTCACCGGTGTGGTCGAGGACGTAGACGCGTCCCTCGGCGTCGATGGCGAGGAGGGCGCGCGAGTCGGCCTCCTCCCCGAGGGGGCACACCTCGGTGTCGAGGGCCCGACCGAGGTCGCCGAGGGTACGGGCGAGGTGCAGCCCGTGCAGCGGGTCGAGGTCGAGCGTGGCGGGCGCGACCTGGCGTCCGGGCCCCGCGGCGGTGACGCGCAGCCCTCCGAACTCGGCCCACGCCTCGACCGCCGCCGGGAACACGGCGTGCCGGTGCCCGGCCGGCGAGGTGTGCCCGCGCAGGGCATCGGCCCAGTATTCGGCCTGCTTTATGTCCCAGCGTCCGGGCTGCCAGCCGGCGGAGCGCAGCGCGGTGTCCACGGGTTCGGGGAAGCGGGTCGGCGCGGGTCCCCCGGGTGTGGGGGGTGCGGTGAGGTTGGAGGAGGAGCGTTCTGCTTGCATCTGCCGTTCGTTCGTCGGGGGATGGGACATGCGGCGTCGCCGGCGCCGTGGGGGGATACGTGTGCGGGGGTGGGGGGTGTTCAGGCGTCCTGGGCGGAGGGGTCGACGATGCGGACGCCGAAGTGGTCGCTCAGGGCGGTGCAGGAGCGGCAGGGGGCGGCGAAGCTGCCGTGCAGGGGGTCGCCGTCCTCGCGGATGCGGCGGGCGGTGAGTTTGGCCTGCTTGAGGGCTTTGCGGGCTTCGCCGTTGGTCATCGGCTTGCGGGCGGCGCGCTTGCTGCGGTCGGCGTCGGCGGCGGCGATGTGCCGGGAGATGAGGATGGCTTCGGCGCAGCGGCCGGTGAAGCGGTCGCGCTGGGCGCCGGTGAGGGTGTCGAGGAAGTCCTGGACCAGCGGGTGAAGGGCGGGTGGCTGGTCGCCGCGGGCGGCGGTGCCGGTGAGGGTGGCGCCGCGGACGGAGAGGGCGGCGGCGACGGTGGGGAGTATGCCGTCGCGTCGGTGGAGGAGGACGGGGGCGGGGGGTGTGTCGGTGCCGCTCCAGTGGATCCGGGGGTCCCCGGACGTGCCCGTATGTGTCGCGCTCATGGTCGTTTTCCCTCCCGTGCATCCCCCGGTGCGGAGACAGACTGCCAAATGGCGTGGCGGGTGCGGAAGCTGGGGCGCCGCGACACGCCCGGGCTTCGGCGGTGGGTCACGGCGGGGTGACGGCTGGTCACGGAAGCGGAGGCCCGGTGACCGGTGTCGTACGACCGCATAGGCTGTCGACATCCGGGCTCCATCCAGCTACTGAGAATGCCGCAGGGGGCAACCGCCATGACGACAGGTCGGCTCGGGCTGGGGGCACCTCCCAGCCGCCAGGCCGGGGGCCACGCCGCCCCGCCGAACGCGGCCTATGCCGGGCAAGTCGTGCGTTTTCCGGATCCGGTCCGGGCGGCCCGTCATCCTCGGGGTGTGCGGGTCGACGAGCGGGGCTATCCGGATTTCTCGCTCTACGCGCGTGCCGCGGCGGAGATCGCCGAGCCTCCCGAGGGGTTCGGTGTGGACGAGTTGCGGCTGACGGACTACGTGTCGGCGAACGCGGCTCTGGCGGCGGCGGGGCACGAGTTGTGGGACACGGTTCCGTCGGTGGCGACGCCGCACGGGTGGACGTGGCATCACGTGGCGGGGACGCGGCGGCTGGAGCTGATCCCGGTCGAGGTCAAGGCGTTGCTGCGGCATCACGGTGGTGTGGCGACGGCGGCGGTGGACCAGGAGAAGCGGGGGACGCGGCCGTTGCAGGAGACGCGGCCCGCGCACTTCGGGCTGCCGAGGTCGTCGGTGGCGGTGACGGAGCAGCAGGTGCAGGGGGTCGAGGAGGATCTCGGATACCGGCTGCCGGGTGCTTACCGGTCGTTCCTGAAGGCGGCGGGCGGGTGCGCGCCGGTGGGCGCGGCGCTGGACGCCGAGCTGGGGCTGCTGGTGGACCAGCCGTTCTTCACGGTGCGGGACGAGGCCGCGGTGAACGATCTGGTGTATGTCAACAAGTGTCTGCGCGACCATCTGACCAAGGACTATCTGGGGGTCGGGTTCGTGCAGGGCGGTCTGCTGGCGGTGAAGGTGAAGGGGGACCGGGTCGGTTCGGTCTGGTTCTGTGCCTTCGACGACGCGCGGGACCAGGACGGGTGGCCGCCGGAGGAGCGGGTGCGGCGGTTGCTGCTGCCGTGCGGTGACGACTTCGACGCGTTCCTGTCCCGGCTCGCGGGTGATCCGCCGGAGCTGGAGACGGTGGCGAACCTGATGGTGGACGGCGGTTTCGCGTACGCGGTGCCGGTCGCGTCCGATGGTGGGGAGTCCGCCGGTTCTTCGGCGTCCTCGGTGTCTTCGGTGGGGGAGTGAGCTTGCGATGGTGACGTTCGCGCAGGCGCAGGAGCGCGCCGAGGAGTGGATCAACGGGGACGTGCCCGGTTACCAGCATCGTGAGGTGCGGGTGCGGGAGTTCGAACTCGGTTTCGTGGTGTGGGCGGAGGACCGGGCGGAGGGTCCGCGTTCCGACGGGGGCGGGCAGCGTCTGGTGATCGCGCGGGACAGCGGGGAGGCCACGCTGTGGCCCGCGCTGCCGGTGGGTGAGGTCATCCGCCGGTACGAGGAGGAGTACGGGGGGCCGGACGGTGCCCCGGAGCCGGTGCCGGAGCCTCCGGCGCGGGTGGATCTGAATCAGACGTCGTTCCTGTTGAGTCCGCCGGAGTGGTTGCAGGAGGCGGCGGACCGGATGGGTATTCCGGACCGGCGTCAGGGGGCGGGTTCGCCGGCGGACGGGCCGGCGTCGGACGGGTCGGCGTCTGAGGGGGCGGGGTCGCGTCCGGCCGCCGCTTCCGCCGGTGCCGGTGCGGGCTCCGCCGCCGGTGCCGTCCCCTCGGGGGACGGGTCGGTGAACGGCGCGGCGGAGGACGGGAGTTCGCTGCCGGGTGCGCCGGGACATCCGGGTGCGCCGGGCCGGTCGGGCGTATCGGGACAGTCGGGCGTATCAGGGCAGTCGGATGCGTCGGGGCAGTCGGGGGCGCGCGGGGTTCCTTCCGCGCCGGGGGCGCACGATGTCGCCTCGCCTTCGACGCCGGTCCCGGCACCGACCTCCACGTCCTCTTCGGTTCCTTCCGCCTTTCCCACTTCTCCCGCCTCTCCCGCCTCTCCCGCTTCTTCTGGGGCGGGGGCTCCGGCGCCGGGTGGTCCGTCCGCTCCTGGTGGTCCGTCCGCTCCGGGGAGTGCCACGCCCTGGCCGGCCGCCGCGACCGGGGACGACGAAGGCCCCGGCCTTCAGGACACGACGCCGGGGGTGCCGGTCGACGCGACGCCGTGGGCCGGGACCGACACCAACGCCGATGCCGGGGACGACCGTTCGGTGCCACTTCCGGCGACCGTGTTCGCGCCGCCGCTGTCCGGCTCCGACGACGCCGGCACCCCGCCGCCCGCCGCCTCGCCGGAGGCCAAGACCGCCCTGATGTCCGGTGGCAGTCAGCTTCCGCGCACCGCCATGTCCCCGAAGGTCGAGGAGCCCGGCGCCGGTGCGCCGTCCGCGCCCTCGCGGCAGCAGACGGGGCCCGCCGGTCCGCCGCCCGCCGGGCCCTCGTACGGCTATCCGCAGGGTCCGGGCGCCGGTGCGGCCACCCCGCCGCCCGGCGCGGCCGGTCCCGGAGACCCGCAGCGGCCGGCGTACGGGTTCCCGCAGGGCCCCGGTTCGGAGAGCGCGTCTCCGGGCCGGCCCCTGCTGTGTCCGGGCGGTCTGTCAGGGCCGCCCGGTGTGCGGGATCAGGCC